>NZ_JAVRIC010000014.1 GCF_031846245.1 Banduia mediterranea
GTCATTGAGGAAGATTGCTTGACGGGCATTGCCGCGCGCCATCACATGATCGATCGCGCCGGGGAATTCGATACGCAGAGGGCGGGCCATGCGGGGAACGTAGCGAAGCCAAAGAAATTTGGCAAGGAACAAGACCTGACCCCGACGTCTGTTCGAGACCTGACCCCGACGTCTGTTCGGTCGCTTCTTCGGTACTACGGGCGCATCCGACTTCTCGACGGCGTCGGTGGCGGGATTTCGGTTTCCCTTCCCCGCCACGCCCGACTCACTACCCTCGGGCACCGTTGAGACCTCCCAGCTCCTGTGCAAGTGACTTCCCGGCATGCTCAGGGTCTCCGACCGCGCAGGATCACAGCGCGGCTCGCGTGTTGCGCCGCGCTGTATGTGGCCTTCCGCCTTGGGGAACGGCGTCAGCATCCCGAATCGAAAATTTCGCGGCTCAATGGCTCGCCTGCCGGTGTCCCCTGTCAACGCTTCGTCGCTCACCTCGCGATGACCAACGCATGACTCGGGGGCCAAGACGGTTCGCTACTCCTTTCCTGTATTGGACTTTCACCAACTATCACTTGCCAGTTTGTGCTGGCGCACTCCCCTTTTTTGCGACTTGTCGCCGCCACAGAGCAGAATTCTGCGTCGGTGATCGACGAGGTGCGGCAGACCGGCCCGCAGGACTGAGGCGGGAACGCCAGGGCGCGCTCCCGCCGGTTCCGCTCAGACCCGAAGCCTGCGTTGACGTCCCGCGACGGCGAAGCCCAGCAGCGCGAGCATTCCCCAGCCCAGCGCGCCGCCGTCGTCGTCATCATCATCATCATCATCATCATCATCATCATCATCATCATCATCATCGTCTTGGTCCTCATCACCCTCGTCGGCAGCCGCGGTCGTCAGCTCGAAGCTGCCGCTGCTGTCGCCCAGGTTCAGTGTCACCGCCCGGGTCTCGCCGGGCGTCGACGACGCGATCGCACGCAGTTGCACGCGATCACCGGCCTGGGCCGTGGCGGCCGCGGTACTGAAAGCGTTGCCGTTGAGGCTGTACTGCCCGCCGCTGACTTCCAGCGGCAGGCTGAGTTCGAAGCCGCTCAGCATGACGCTCGGCGAGGTCACCTGCGCACCAGCCTGCGCATTCGGCACGGCTCCGAAGTCGAAGTCGTCCGGTTCGGCATCGAAGCTGATGCGCATCAGGGTCGGGTCGTGGTCGCTGATCTGGTCGACGAACTGCGCGTTGACGTGCACCACATCGAACTCGGTGCGATCCAGCAGGGCTTCGCTGACCAGGGCGTGATCCAGGGTCTGCGAATTGCCATCGAACACGTAGCTGTAGCGCTCCTGCGGCGCCAGCAGTTCGTCGATCAGATCGAACAGGACCGGCGTATCGCCACCGCGAAGGATGGACAGCGGCGGCAGGAAGCTGAATTCGTTGAGGTCACCGACCACGACGATCTGCGCGTTGCCATCGACCGCCAGCACCGAATCGACGAAGTCGTTGACGACCTGCGCCTGTGCCTCGCGCTCAGCCTGGCCACCGTTCTCGAACGGCTGCTCGGCACCAAACAGATAGCCGCTGCCGCCCTTGGAGGACCAGTGGTTGTTGATCAGCAGCAATCGCTGTCCCTTGAAATCGAACAGCGCGGCGAGCGGCTTGCGCGTGGACGCCCAGGCCTCGTTGGCGGGATCGACCCGCCCCGGACTCAGGCTCAGCGCCAGCGCGCCGGCTGCTTCGGTGGCTTCGGTGCCGGTGGTGGAATCGCCGGCACCCTGCACACCGTCGAGCAGACTGACGCGAGACTCATCGTAGAGGTAGGCCACACGGATATTGCCGCCCGGCAGTCCGCCATCCTGCCCGTCCACCGGCGTGATCTCGATGTAGCTGTAGTCCGGGCCACCGGCATCAGCAATCGCCACGCTCAGCGTCGCGAGCGTTTCGTCGCCGGCAACCACCCCGTCGTCCGTGCAGCCGCTGTTGTCCTGAACTTCCTGCAGGGCAAGGATATCCGGCGCGCCGAGATGCGAGACGATCTGATCGGCGATCGCCGCGAACTTGCCGCCCGCGATGTCGGCGTCCGGGCAGCCGCTGGCGCCGGGGTTGGGATCGTCGTCGTTCGGGTCGAGGTTCTCGACGTTGTAGCTGCCGATGGTGAGACCACCGAAATCCGCGCTCAGTGTCGTGGTCTCACGTTCCAGCGTGCCGGGGCTGATTTCGCCCAGCGCCGTGATGAGCACTTCGAAATAGCCGAAGCCATACGAGAACACGCCATCGACGCTGGCAATGCGGTCACCGGGCTGCGCGTCCGTCGGCGGCTCGATGCCGAATCCGGCGTCGATCTGGATCCGCTCCGGGTTGTAATCGACGAGGCCCTCGCCATTGTCGGTCTGGGTGAGGCCGCCGCGCGCGTTGACGCCGCTGGCGCCTTCGCCGCCGTCGGCAAGCACCCACACTTCGCCATACTGATTGGTCGGCGCAATCACCAGCGCGTCGTCGATGTGTACCAGCATGCCTTCCAGGCTTTCGTAGAAATCGATGCCGTCCTGTTCGGGGTCGTAAGTGGTCTCCGATGCGACCTCGACCGAGCCCTCGGTATCGTCGTCGATGATCGTATTCGGCGGCAGGCGCCCCGCCGCACCGAGCACGGTCGGCGTCACCGCCATCCCGTCGAACAGCGCCGATCCGGCGACCACCATGGGTGAGGTCAGTTCGGTGATGCTGAGATTGCCGGAGCTGTTGCCGCCCGGACGATATTCGTCCACCGTGCCGGTCACGGTCACAGCCTCACCGACCGCAACGCCCGGCGCGGCGGCGGTATAGACGTAGATTCCGTCCGAGGTCGCCAGATCGTCATCGCCTTGCGGATCCTGCAGATAAAAGCCGGAGCCGCCGACAGCGGTGACAATGCCCTGCGTCACGACCAGAATCCCGTCCACCGCGGACAGATGCGCGGCCCCCTGAATCTCGAAGATGCGCAGGGCGCGCGCGTCCGGCGTCTCGCCGCCTTCGCAGGCGTCCACGCCGGGGCATCCGAGCCCGTCGAAGCTGTTCTGCGCGACGCCGGCCCATTCGACGCTCGGATCGAAGGCGTCGGAGGCGTCGCTGTCGCCGCTGGTGACGCTCGGCAGGCGTCTCAGCGTATTGTCCGCGGTGCTGGTGTCACCGCTGCCCCATTCGCTGCCGGGATCGACGCCGATCTGGCCAATGGCATCGACGATGACACCCGATTCACCACCGCTGCGCAGAACGAAGGCATCGTCACCATTGAAATTGACGGTGCCGCTTTGCAGGCCGCAGACGTCGATAATGGCGCCATCGGCACCCGAATTGCAGACCACCAGCGTCTCGCCGGCCGCCAGCGTGCCGGACAGCTCCTCGGTGCTGGTGATGTCGACACTACCGTTGGAATACAGCTCGATGCGATAGCCGGCCGCGCCGAGATCCACACTCTCGCTGCCGGCGTTGTGGATTTCCACGGCCTTGTTGTAGCTGGAACCTTCGACGTATTCGCTGAATAACACATCGGCGAAAACAGACGGACTGGCGGATACCAGAGCGGCCAGCAGCAAGCCGCGCACGCGCGCATCGAGCATGGGGAACTCCACGGATTTTCGGGGGGCTGCGAGTCTAAGTCGAGCATGTTGCATGCCGACTTCGCGTGGATGTCACGACGATTAAGGCATCCAGGGCCGCCTTAATGCGCAAGCCGGCAGTGGTCGTGGTTGCGGCGATCAGATTGACGACGACCTCGTGGCTTACCAGGGGTCGGCCACGCCAGTTCTCGGTAATGTGGCAGAACAACCGGTGCTCGATCTTGTTCCACTGGCTGGTGCCTGGCGGAAAGTGGCAGACGGAGATCTTCAATCCGGTGTCGTCGGCCAGACTCTGCAGCGATACCTTCCACAGGCGGGCACGCGAGCTGCTGCCGCCGCCATCCTCTGAAGCGCCTGCATCGGCGGACGATGCGGGAGCGGAGCTGAAGAAGGTGGACGGGCCGGCGCTGAATGCCCGGAGAACGATTCGATCCGCGGCGGCTATGGCGCGGGTCTGTAGACGCCATCCGACACGCCGCCGAACAGCGAATCGAGCAGCTGCGCGAGTTCGTCGGCGCGCAGCGGCTTGGTCAGGTGCGCGCAGAATCCGGCAGCAGCACTGTCCTCGCGATCCTGATCCTGTCCATAGCCCGTGGCTGCGATCAGCCTGGGTGGCCGTTCGACCTGCGCCGTGATTTGGCGGGCAACCTCCAGACCGCTCATGCCGGGCAGGCCGATGTCGAGAATGACGGCTTCGGGCGCACCGGTTTTGACCGCCGCCAGCGTGGAGGGGCCGTCGTAGGCGACGTCGGTGTGGTACCCCATCCGCTGAAGCAGCAGCGCCATGGTTTTCGCCGCATCCCGGTTGTCGTCGACCACCAGGATGCGGCGCTGCGCCGTTCCACCGGGCGGTTTTTGCGCCGCCGCGCCGGTCTCCGCCGGGGGCTGGGTTCTGGGCAAGCGCACGATGAATTCGCTGCCCTTGCCGGGGTGCCCGGAACTGTAGGCGGCGATGTCTCCACCGTGCAGCGCCACCAGTTGCTGCACCAGGCTCAGCCCGAGTCCCAGTCCACCCTGGCTGCGCGCCACGTCCTGTTCGCCC
Source organism: Banduia mediterranea (assembly GCF_031846245.1). Classification (NCBI taxonomy): domain Bacteria; kingdom Pseudomonadati; phylum Pseudomonadota; class Gammaproteobacteria; order Nevskiales; family Algiphilaceae; genus Banduia; species Banduia mediterranea. The sequence continues at coordinate 4,619 of NZ_JAVRIC010000014.1, forward strand.
TGCACGAACAGGTCGAACACTTGCGGCAGCAGCTTCGGCGGAATCCCGATCCCGTTGTCGCTGACGGACAGCTCCGCATTCAAGCCGGCTTCATCCAGGCGCACGGCAATACGGCCGCCGGGCGGCGTGTACTTGGCTGCATTGGTGAGCAGGTTGCCGATGATCTGCGCGACTCGCGTGCGGTCGCCCCGGACCCAGAGTTCGGGACACTCGATATCCACATCGAGCGTATGCGAGCGACTCCGGATCAAAGGCTCGGATGCTTCGATCGCCTCCAGGGTCGCCTCGCGCAAGTCCAGCGGCACCAAGTCGAGACGCAGTTTGCCGCTGGTGATACGGCCGACGTCGAGCAGATCGTCGATCAGACGTCGCATCTGATCGACCTGCCGCGCGATCACGTCCCGTGTCATGCGCAGCGTCGCCGATTCGATGGATTCCATCTCCATGATCGTCAGTGCGCTGACGATCGGCGCCAGCGGATTGCGCAGCTCGTGGCCGAGCATCGCGAGGAAGGTCGTGACGCGGCGCCCTTCCTCCTCGAGCACGCTGATCCGGCGCCGCTCCGTGAGATCGCGCGTGACCTTGGCGAACCCGATGTGTCGGCCGCTGTGGTCGCGCACCGCGGTGATCACCACGCTGGCCCAGAAGCGCGTACCGTCCTTGCGCACGCGCCAGCCCTCGTCCTCGAAACGCCCGTCCGCGAGCGCGCGGCGCAACTCCTCGGCCGGCCAGCCGCTTTCGGCCACGTTGCGCGGATAGAACACCGAAAAATGCTGGCCGATGATTTCCCCGGCCTCGTAGCCCTTGTTCAGCCTGGCGCCGGCGTTCCAGCTGGAGATGATGCCATCCGGATCGAGCATGAAGATGGCGTAGTCCTTGATCCCTTCCACCATCAGCCGGAAGCGCTCTTCGCTCGTGCGCAGCAGCTCTTCCTGCTGCTGCCGCTCGCTCAGGTCGCGCGTGATCTTCGAATAGCCGCGCAGCCCACCGTCGGCATCGACCAGGCGCGTAAGCACGACGTTCGCCCAGAAGCGCGTGCCGTCCTTGCGCAGCCGCCAGCCTTCGTCCTCGAAACGTCCCTGCGCACGTGCCGCATCAAGCTCGCGCTGCGGCCAGTCGACATCCCGCAGCTCGGGCGGATAGAACATCGAGAAGTGCCTGCCGATGACCTCGGACGCCTCGTAGCCCTTCATCTGCTGAGCACCGGCGTTCCAGCTGAGGATGCGACCCTCCGGGTCCAGCAGGAAGATCGCGTAGTCGAGCACCGAATCGACCATCAGACGATAGTCCGCGTCGCCGACTGGCCGAACCGCGGGTGCTTCGGCCGGCATTGGCATGCCCCCTTCTTCCGGGCCGGCATTTTTCATGGCACAGCGTCCTTGAAAACCTGGCGTATGGTCGAGCGAGTGTAGGCCAGACTTGGGGCGTGCCGATAGCGGCCGACGGCCGCTTCGGGGACAGGCCGGCGGCTGGGCTTATCCGGCGGCACGCGCCCGTGCGATGGCGGCGCGCACCTGTCCTGGGCTGGTGCCACCGATGTGGTCGCGCGCGGCGACGGAGCCTTCCACGGTCAGCACCGCGTACACGTCCTCGCCGATCAGGGCCGAATAGCCGCGCAGGGTGTCGATCGGCAGCTCCGAAAGATCGCAGCCCTGTTCCACGGCGTGCCCCACGGCGGCGCCGACCACGTGATGCGCGTCGCGGAACGCCAGCCCCTTGCGCACCAGGTAGTCGGCCAGATCGGTGGCGGTGGAATAGCCCTTGAACGCGGCTTCGCGACAGGTTTCGCGGTTCACGCCGATATGCGGAAACATGTCCGCGTACAGGCGCACGCAGGCGGATACCGTATCGATCGCGTCGAACAGCGGCTCCTTGTCTTCCTGATTGTCGCGGTTGTAGGCCAGCGGCTGGCCCTTCATCAACACCAGCAAGGCCTGCAGATCACCGATTACACGACCGCTCTTGCCACGGATCAGTTCGGGCACGTCCGGGTTCTTCTTCTGCGGCATGATGCTGGAACCGGTGCAGTAGCGGTCCGGCAGGCGGATGAAGCCGAACATCGGCGTGACCCACAGAATCAGCTCCTCGCTCCAGCGCGACAGGTGCACCTGGGTGAGGCTGGCGGCGGCGCAGAACTCGATCGCGAAATCCCGATCCGAAACGGCGTCCAGCGAATTCTCGGTCACCCCGTCGAAACCCAGTTGCTCGGCGACATATTCGCGGTCGATCGGATAGACCGTGCCGGCCAGCGCGGCCGAACCCAGCGGCAGAATATTGGTGCGGCGGCGCGCATCGATGAAGCGCGCACGGTCGCGCAGTATCTGCTCGCGCCAGGCCAGCATGTGATGGCCGAAGGTCACCGGCTGCGCGATCTGCAGGTGGGTGAAGCCCGGCATGATCGAATCGGCCTCGCGTTCGGCCAGATCCAGCAGGGCGTCGGCGAGGCGCGTCATGTCCGCCACCAGTGCGTCGATAGCGTCGCGTACATAGAGGCGGATATCGGTGGCGACCTGATCATTGCGGCTGCGCCCGGTATGCAGTTTCTTGCCGAGTTCGCCGATGTTCTCGGTCAAGCGCGCCTCGATGTTCATGTGCACGTCTTCGAGCGCGGTCTTCCATTCGAAGCGACCGGCTTCGATGTCGGCAAGAATGGCGTCGAGCCCGTCGACGATGATCTGGGCCTCGCCGTTCGCCAGCACGCCGACGCGCTCGAGCATGCGCGCGTGCGCCTGCGAACCGCGAATGTCGTGACGGTACAGGCGTTGGTCGAAGCTCACCGATTCGGAGAACCGCTCGACCAGTGCGGACGTGGATTCGCTGAAGCGTCCGCCCCAGAGTTTGCGATTGCCGTCCTGTGAATCCTGGCTCATGCATCCAACCTTCAAATTTGGGGCCGTAGTATAGAGGGCGCGTGGGGACGGATAGACGGCAGAACGGAAGTGGTGGTTCGCGCACCCGGGCCGGCTCCAATATAGTCCGCGCAACCGGGAGCGACGCCGCGTCGCGTCGAAGCACGAGCCAAGAGTCAAATATCATCAACGTGAACACCAGCCAGCCGTCGATCGATCTGCAGGGCCTGATCCCGAACTTCTGTCAGTGGCGGTCGCTGCTCACGCTGATGGTGCTGATGGAACTGGTCGCCGTGGTGCTGACGCTGGCAGGTCCAGCCGACGCCTCGCTGTTTCCGGCGCGCTTCATGTTGATCTCGCTGTACCTGCAATGGCTCGCCATCAGCGTGGCCGGCGTCTTGTGCGTGGCGCGGCGCTGGCTGCTGGTGGCGCGGGCCAGGATCGTGTTCTTCGTGAGCTGGGGCCTGATCCTGGCGGTGACGACCATCGTCAGCGACCTGGGCTATCGGCTGGCGCAGCTCGTGATCGACCAAGTGTATCTCTCGGGTGAAACCCGCTACCAGTTCGTGCTGCGCAATCTGGCGATCAGCGCCATCGTGGGCCTGATGCTGTTGCGCTATTTCTGGGCGCGCGACCAGTGGCGCAGCCAGGTCACGGCCGAGGGCGAGGCGCGCTACCAGGCGCTGCACGCGCGCATCCGGCCGCACTTCCTGTTCAACAGCCTCAACAGCCTGGCGGCGCTGATCCCGATCAAGCCGGCGGCGGCGGAAATGATGGTTGAGGATCTCGCCGACCTGTTCCGCGTGAGCCTGGACACGCGCCACCGGCTGGTGCCGCTGCACGAGGAGCTCGACCTGGTACGCAAATATCTGCGCATCGAACAGACGCGGCTCGGCGCGCGCCTCGGCGCCGACTGGGACGTACCGGAATCGCTGATGAACGCGCAGATCCCGCTGCTGACGATCCAGCCGCTGGTGGAGAATGCGGTCTATCACGGCGTGGCCAAGGTGGCCGGCGCCGCAACCATCGCGGTGCGCGCCCAGGACAACGGACACCACATGCTGATCGATGTTGAAAACCCCCTGCCGCCCGATGACGAACCGGGCCATACCGGTTCGCGCACGGCGGTCGAAAACATTGCCCAGCGCCTGCGCCTGATTTACGGTGAGGGCGCAACGTTGGCGCTGGATCGCAGCGAGGGTGTGTTTCGAGCCCGGCTGCGTTTACCGATAGTGGACGCAGGAAAGTCCGGATACCAAGCATGAGAGTCGTAATCGTCGATGACGAACCCTTGGCGCGTGAACGCCTGCGCCGCCTCCTGACGGAGTTCCCGGGCTATGACGTGGTCGGCGAGGCCGGCGACGGCGAGGCCGCCCTGGAACTGATCGACGAGGAGCAGCCCGATCTGGTGTTTCTGGACATCCGCATGGGCGGCATGGACGGCCTGCAGGTCGCGCGGCAGCTATCGGAGGAGGACGTGCCGCCAGCCGTGATCTTCACCACGGCCTACGCCGAGCACGCGCTGTCGGCTTTCGACACCGCGGCGACCGCCTATCTGCTCAAACCGATTCGCAAGGAAAAACTGCTCGACGCGATGGTCAAGGTGCGGCGTCCCAGTCGCGCGCAACGCCCTGGCGGTGAAGCCAAGCCCGGCGACCGGCCCAAGCGCGAGTTCGTGCTGGCAACCACACGCGACGGCCTGATCCGCGTGCCGGCCGATGACATCGTCTACTTTCTGGCCGATCAGAAATACACCACCGTGCACCATCTGCATGGCGAGGTGCTGATCGAGGAGTCACTGAAAACCCTGGAGCATGACTTCGAGCCCTGGTTCCTGCGCGTGCACCGCAAGGCGCTGGTGGCCACGCGCTTCATCCAGGCACTGGAGCGCGGTCGTGGTGAGGACGAGCATCACTGGTTGCGACTGCGTCACGCCCATAAACTGTTGCCGGTGTCGCGGCGCCGCCTGGCCGAGGTCCGTCGTTTCATCACCGAAAGTTCACACGGCGAATAGACGTCGTCCGGACTTCCTGCACGCCGCCCGTCGTTCAAGGTCGCCATTACATGAATTCGCGCAGCCTGCGCATCGCCACCCGCCGCAGTCCGCTCGCCCTCTGGCAGGCCGAGCATGTGAAAGCGCGCCTGTGCGCGGCGCACCCAGGACTTGGGGTCGAATTGCTGCCGATGAGCACCGCCGGCGATCGCCTGCTCGGCCAGTCCCTGGCCACGGCCGGCGGCAAGGGCCTGTTCGTCAAGGAACTCGAAGTGGCCATGCTGGAAGGCCGTGCCGATCTCGCCGTGCATTCGATGAAGGACGTGCCTGTGCAGCTTCCGGACGGCATGACGCTGGGCGCGCTGCTGGCCGGTGAGGATCCGCGAGACGCCTTCGTTTCGAATGCACATGAGAGCCTCGACCATCTGCCGCGCGGCGCCATCGTCGGCACCGCCAGCCTGCGCCGCGCCTCGCAGCTGCGCGCGCTGCGTCCGGACCTGGCGGTGGAACCCTTGCGCGGCAACGTCAACACCCGTCTCGCCAAGCTCGACAACCGCGAGTACGACGCGATCATCCTGGCCTGCGCCGGCCTCGACCGCCTGGGTTTTTCGGAGCGGATACGCGAGCGTTTCGCAGTCACGCGGATGCTGCCGGCGATCGCGCAGGGCGTGGTCGGCGTGGAATGTCGCGCAGACGACCAGCAACTGCACGACTGGCTGGCGCCGCTGCACGACGAACACTCGGCGCTGCGTTTGCGTGCCGAACGCGCCTTCAACGCGCGTCTAGGCGGCGCCTGCCAGGTACCGGTGGCCGGCCACGCCACCGCGAGCGGCGAGCGCCTGCGGCTGGTCGGGCTGGTCGGCGCAGCCGATGGTACGCAGATCGTTCGGGGCGAGATCGGAGGTCCGGTCGACGAGGCGGCGCAGCTCGGGTTGAACCTTGCCGAGCGCCTGCTGGACGATGGCGCCGCTGCGATCCTGCGCAACCTCGGCATCGAGGTCTGAGATGAACGAGCCGATTGATGGCAAAGCGACCGAGCCGGCGGATACGAGCCTGCTGGGCCGCCGTATCCTGGTGACGCGCCCGGCAGCGCAGGCCGAGGCCTTGTGCGCGGAAATCGAACGCCGAGGTGGAACCGCACTGCGTCTGCCGCTGCTTTCGGTTGAAGCCGTCGGCGACACAGCCCTGCAACGACTGGCGGCGAATACCGAAGCCGACTGGTGGATCTTCACCAGCAGCAACGCGGTGCGCTTTGCCGCGCAGGCAGAAGGTCTCGCATGGCCCGCGCAGATCGCCGCCGTGGGCGCGGCCACCGCGCATGCGCTGGAGTCCGCCGGCCATCCGGTGCAGGCGGTTCCCAGCCACTCATATTCCAGCGCCGCGCTGCTGGAACTGCCGCCGATGCAGGCTGTTTCCGGCAGTCGCGTGGTCATCGTGACCGGCGAGGAGGGCCTGCCGACGCTGGCCGACAGCCTGCGCGCGCGCGGCGCCAAGGTCGAGGTGGTTCCGGTCTATCGGCGCGTCCGTGTGCCCTACGGTGAGGCCGAGATCGCGGCGGCGATCGAACGCAGCGACCTGTTGATTTTGACCAGTGGCGACGCTCTGCAACACCTGCTCGAATCGATTCAGAATGATGCCGTTCGTGCACGCCTGCTCAGGCTGCCGGTGGTGGTCCCGAGCGTGCGTGTGCTAGAACTGGCGACGGCCGCAGGCTTTGAACGGGAGCCGATACTCCCGAATTCGATGTCCGACGCGGCGCTGGTGCAAGCCCTGGAACGTTGGGGGGCACCCACTGAGCCTGCCCCACAATCACCGATGACCGAACCGAATCCCATTCCAGAAAAGCCCATCACCTCACCGCCGCCGCCAGCTTCGCAGTCGCGCGCGCCGGCCCCGGCCGCACCGGCGGGGCGTCGCGGTGTTCTGGGCTTCTTCGTCGGTCTTGCCTGGCTAGTGCTGTTGCTGCTCACCGCCGTGGTCGCCTACGGCGGCTGGATGGCCTGGCAGTTTCGCGAACAGGCGCTGGACGCACTGGACGCGCAGCAGACGCTGCTGTCACGGACCTCGCGCGACGCGACCGGCGCCGGCGCGGAACTGCGCCAGCTGGAAACGCGCCAGGGCGACCTTGGACAAACTCAGCGCAAGTTCGGCAGCGAACTGGAGACCATGCGCCAGCGCTTCGATGACAGCGAGAAAATGCTCGCCGAGATTTCGGAATCCGTGCGTGGCGGCCGTACCGACCTGCAACTGGTCGCGGTCGAGCAACTGCTGTTCATCGCCAACGAACGCCTGCAGCTCGCCCGTGATGTTCCCGGCGCAGCACGCGCGCTGGATCTGGCCGACCGCCGCCTCGCGGTGCTCGCCGATCCTCGCCTGTTCAAGGTGCGCGAGGCGATCGCCGCCGAAAAGCGGGCGCTGGCCTCGCTGCCGGCAGCCGATCGCGCCTCGGCGGCGCTGGCACTGTCGAGCCTGATCGTGCAGGTGCCGAACCTGCCGCTGGCCCGCAGCCGTCCCGACAACTATCAGGTTGGATCGCCGGCCGACGTCGGCACGGCGCAGGACATGCCCTGGTGGCGCGTCGCCTGGCATCGGATGGGCTTGGCCCTGTCCACGGTGTTCACCCTGCGCCGCAGCGATGCGCCGATCGAACCCCTGCTCGCGCCCGAACAACGCGAACTGGTCCAGACCATCTTGCTGCTCAAGCTGGAGGCGACGCGCGCGGCCCTGCTCGGTGGCAATACCGGCCAATTCCGCGAGAGCCTGACCAGCGCGATCGATTGGCTGCGTGCGCGCTACGCGCTGTCCGACCCGGCGGTGGCCTCGGCCGTCGACGAACTCCAGGCGCAGCAACAACTCGAACTGGAACCGCCGCTGCCGGACCTCACGAGCAGCCTGACGGCGCTGCGCGGCGTCATGGAAGCACCGTCGCCGCGCCAATGATTCAAGTCCTGATCCTGCTTGCCCTCGTCTTCGCCGCCGGTGCCGCGGCCGCCGTACTGATGGGCGATCAAAACGGCTACGTCCTGCTGAGCTACGGCCACTGGACGCTGGAAACCTCGGTCGTGATCTTCGTGCTGAGCCTGCTCATCGCGTTGTTGCTGCTGAACTACGGCCTGCGCCTGCTGCTGGGAACCTTGCGGCTGCCGACGCGGGTTCGTAGCGCCTACGACCAGCGCCGGCAGCGCCTGGCCCGCGAATCCTTCGAGACGGGCTTGCTGGACTGGCTGTCCGGGCGCTGGCACCGCGCCGAGGTCGAATTGGTGCGCCGTGCCGCCGATCATGACGCCGGCGGACTCAACATGCTGCTCGCCGCTCAGGCCGCGCACCACAGCGGTGAAACCGAACGTCGCGATCATTACCTGCGCCTGGCGCTGGAGCGCGAGGATCCGCAGCTGCGTTTCGCGGCACGGCTGCTACGCGCACGCATTGCGATCGATGACGGCGATTACGCCTATGCGCAGGAACGCCTGCCGACACTGCGCGAAGAAGCGCCCAGGCACAGCGGCCTGGTGGAACTTTCGGCGCGGCTGTACCGCGAGAGCGGGGACTGGGAAGCGCTGCGAAAGCTGCTCATCGAGAGCGAACGCATGAAGGTGTTTGCGCCCGCGCAGTTCCGTGCCCTGCTGATCGAGGCCAGCCATCGCGGATTGACGCAGGCTGCGGCAAGCGGGCGTCTGGACGCCGCCAAGGCGCTTTGGGCCCAAACGCCGACGGCGCTGCGTGGCGAGCGCGAGGTGCGCAACGCCTACATCCGGGCACTGGCGCAGCTGAATGCGCACGCCGAAGCGGCGGCGCTCATCGCCAATGTGCTGAAGACCGAGTGGGACGCCGAACTGGTGCAGGTGTTCAGCGCGCTGTCGCCGCCCGACGGCATCGGTGCGCTGGCCTCGGTCGAGCAATGGCTCAATCAGTACGGCGAGCGCCCGGAGTTGCTATATGCCGCGGCCCGCGCCTGTCTCGACAACAAACTGTGGGGCAAGGCGCGCGCCTATCTGGAGGCGGGCCTGCGCATACGGCCGGACGCGGCGACCTATCTCGAACTGGCGCGGCTGATCGAACGCAGCCCCGAAGGCGGCGACGCCGACGCAATCTATCGCGAAGGCCTGGCGGCAGCCGTCAAACCCGCCGTCTGAGACACGACGATGCACTTTCGGCGGCTCGCCATCCAAGGCTGCGAACAGAAGTTTCCAAGCCCATAGGCGCGGAGTATGCTAGCGCCCCTTTTCGCCAGCCGGGACCCTGCTTCCCTCGATGTCCGCACGTAAGGCCAGCGTCGCCAGAGAAACCCGAGAAACCAAAATCCGCGTCGAACTCGACCTGGACGGCACCGGGCACGCCGAACTCGATACCGGGATCGCCTTCCTCGATCACATGCTCGATCAGGTGGCCCGTCACGGCATGATCGACCTGCTGGTGGACTGCGTCGGCGATCGCCATATCGACGACCATCACAGCGTCGAGGACATCGGCATCACGGTCGGCCAGGCGCTGGCGCAGGCCTGGGGCGACAAGTCCGGCGTGCGTCGCTACGGTCATGCCTATGTGCCGCTCGACGAAGCGCTGGCGCGCGTCGTGGTGGACCTGTCCGGCCGGCCCGGTCTGGAATGGTTCGTCGAATTCTCGCGCGCGCGCATCGGCAGTTTCGATGTGGACCTGTTCCGCGAATTCTTCCAGGGCCTCGTCAATCACGCGCAGATCACGCTGCACGTGGACAGCCTGCGCGGGCGCAACAGCCACCACGTGGCGGAAACCATCTTCAAGGCATTCGGACGCGCGCTGCGCATGGCCGTGGAGCCCGATCCACGCGCGTCCGGCATCCCGTCGACCAAAGGCCGTCTGTAGAGAATATGGCTGCGATCGGTGTTGTCGACTACGGCATGGGCAACCTGCATTCGCTGGCCAAGGCGCTGCAGCGGGTGTCAGGTACGGAGCGCGTGGAAGTCAGCTATGACCCGGACAAGCTCGCCAAGTGCGATCGGCTCGTGTTGCCGGGCGTCGGCGGCGTGCGTGCCTGCACGGCCGAGCTCAAACGTCTGGAACTCGACGAGTTCGTGCGTGAACAGGCCCGGCAGAAGCCGATCCTCGGTGTGTGTCTCGGCATGCAGGTGATGCTGGATTTCTCGCATGAAAACCAGGGTGTCGAAGCACTGGGCCTGATTCCCGGCGAAGTGCTGCGCTTTCCCGATCCGCCGCCCGAGGGCATCGACGGCGAACGACTCAAGGTACCGCACATGGGCTGGAACCGCGTGCACTGGGAGCAGCCGCACCCGATCTGCGCCGGCGTGCCGAACGACGCCTGGTTCTACTTCGTGCACAGCTATTACGCCAAGCCCAGGCATGAGCAGCATGTGATCGGCCGGACCACCTATACGCATCCGTTCGTGTCGGTGGTCGGGCATGAAAATGTCGTGGCCGTGCAGTTCCATCCCGAAAAGAGCCAGGGGCCCGGCATGGCGCTGCTGACCAACTTCGTGCAATGGGACGGGCAAAGTCCGGTATAGGACCGGCGCCGCGCCTTGCGCAGCCCCCACGATTCGTGCACATTGACCGCAACGACGTTCCGACTGCCTGTTTCTCCAAACCGAAGCCAGCCAGAAGCCCACTCCAAGCCCTTGCGCCGGACGACTGTGTCGCCTGGCCTCTGGGCCTGCCGCCGCGAACCGCTCTCGTGTCCTGCCGCCTGTGTCATGCTCCTGATCCCCGCGATTGACCTCAAGAATGGCCAGTGCGTGCGCCTGCGCCAAGGCAAGATGGACGATGTCACCGTGTTTTCCGACGATCCCGTCGCCGTGGCGCGGCGCTGGGTCGACGAAGGCGCGCAACGACTGCATGTCGTCGACCTGGACGGCGCGCTCAAGGGCGAACCGGTCAACACCGATGTCATCCACCGTATCTGCGATGCCTGCCCCGAGATCGAGATTCAGGTCGGTGGCGGCGTTCGCGACGAAGGCGCGGTCCTGCGCTACCTCGACGCCGGCGTGCAGTACGTGATCGTCGGCACCAAGGCCGTGCACGCACCGCATTTCCTGCGCGATCTGTGTCTGGAATATCCGCGCCACATCATCGTTGGCCTCGATGCCAAGGACGGACGCATCGCCATCGACGGCTGGAGCAAACTGTCGCATCACACCGCGATGGAAATGGCGCAGCAGTTCGAGAAGGACGGCGTCGAGGCGATCATCTACACCGACATCGGCCGCGACGGCATGATGACCGGCTTCAACGCCGAGACCACGCGCGAACTCGCCGATTCGGTCAACACGCCGGTGTTCGCGTCCGGCGGCGTATCCAGCCTCGACGACATCCGCAAGTTGATCGAACTCGAAGAAGACGGCGTCGCCGGCTGCATCATCGGTCGCGCACTCTACGAAGGCAGCTTCAAGCTGGCCGACGCGATGAAGATCGTCGCCGGCGAATAGCGCCTCAGCGCTTACACCAAGTCATGCTCGCCAAACGCATCATCCCCTGCCTGGACATCGACCGCGGCCGCGTGGTCAAAGGCGTCAAGTTCCAGGACATCCAGGACGCCGGCGATCCGGTCGAAGTGGCCTATCGCTACGATCAGCAGGGTGCGGACGAACTGGTGTTTCTCGACATCACCGCCAGCAGCGACGAGCGGCCCACACTGTTTCAGACCGTCGAGCAGGTCGCGCGCACGATCTACGTGCCACTGACGGTCGGTGGCGGCGTACGCAGCTGCGCCGACGTGCGTGCCCTGCTGTCGGCCGGCGCCGACAAGGTCTCGATCAATACTGCCGCCGTGCACAACCCCGATCTCGTCACCGAATCGGCCGAGCGTTACGGCGTGCAGTGCATCGTAGTGGCGATCGACGTCAAGCGCGTCAACAAGAAGGGGCAGCCGGTGCGCTGGGAAGTCTTCACCCATGGTGGCCGCAAGCCGACCGGTCTCGACGCGATCGAATGGTCCGAGAAAATGGTGGCCAAGGGCGCGGGCGAACTGCTGGTGACCAGCATGGACAAGGACGGAACCAAGTCCGGCTATGACGTGGAACTGCTACAGGCGATCTCGGATGCGGTGCCGGTGCCGCTGATCGCCTCCGGTGGCGTCGGCAAGCTCGAACACCTTTACGAAGGACTGGTGACGGGTGGCGCCGATGCGGTGCTCGCCGCCAGCATCTTTCACCACGGCACGCATACCGTTCCGGAAGCCAAGCAATATCTGGCCGAACGCGGAGTCCGCGTCCGCCTGTAGTCGAAACGAGGCGCTGCGGCGCGTGTCCTGACTGACTCGTGCGCGCCTTGTTAGAAGCGTACGATTGCACCCCAATGTCCGAAACTCCCGAAAACGTGCTTCAGCGCCTGTTCGAGACGCTGGAATCCCGCAAGCAGGCCGATCCGTCGAGCTCCTACGTCGCCAGGCTGTATGACGGCGGAATCGATCTGATTCTGAAGAAGCTCGGCGAAGAAGCGGCGGAAACGCTGATCGCCGCCAAGAATCCGGATCGTGCGGCTCTGACCTACGAGCTCGCCGACCTGTGGTTCCACAGCCTGGTACTGGCGGCACAGACGGGCATTTCGCTCAACGACATCACCAAGGAGTTGGCACGGCGCATGGGCCGTTCCGGACTCGACGAGAAAGCCGCCCGGGGCGGCCAATAGGAGACCACCATGGCCCCAAGTCTGACTCAATTGCTGATCGTGCTCGCGATCGTCGTCCTGCTGTTCGGCACCAAGAAGCTGCGCAACATCGGCGGCGATCTCGGTTCGGCGATCAAGAACTTCAAGTCGTCCGTCAAGGATGGCGAGGAAGAGGCCGAGCGCAATGTCGAACACCTCAAGGCCGAGACCCAGACCGAAGACAGCAAGCAGCACAGCAAGACCTCCAGCTAGGCGTTCACGCTCGGATTCGGCGCATGTTCGATATCGGATTTTCTGAACTGTTCCTGTGCGCGGTGATCGCGCTGGTGGTGCTCGGCCCGGAGCGCCTGCCGGGTCTGGCACGCACCTTCGGTCGCTGGAGCGGACAGGCGCGCGCCTACATGCGCAATCTCACCGCAGAACTCGAGCGTGAGGTCAAGGTGCAGGAGCTGCGGGAACAGGTCGAAAGCGCCAATCGCGCCGTGCGCGAACAGGCCACGATCGCAAAGACGCAGGTGCGCCAGCTGGCCGACGAGGCCGAGCGGTCGATCCGACCGAAGGCCGACGAGGAATCCCTCAAACCGGGCAATGTCGACGCCGCGATCGAATCCGCGCCCAAGCCTGACGCTACGCCGCCGAAGCCGCCCGCGGCATGAGCAAGGACGCTTCCAGCAGCGGCGAGCAGCCGCTGATCGCGCACTTGCTCGAGCTGCGTACACGCCTGCTGCGGGCACTGATCGGCGTGTTGATCGTGTTCATTCCGCTGGCCTATTTCGCCAAGGATTTCTACCGCATCGTCGCCGCACCGCTGATGCAGCTGATGCCGGCCGGCACCGGCATGATCGCCACCGAGGTGGCCTCGCCGTTCTTCGCCCCGTTCAAGCTCGCCGGCCTGGCGGCGCTGGTCATTGCGCTGCCGTGGGTGCTGTACCAGACATGGGCATTCATCGCGCCGGGGCTCTACAAGAACGAGCAACGCCTCGTGGTGCCGCTGCTGGCCACCAGCAGCGCGCTGTTCTATGTCGGCATGCTGTTCGCCTATTTCGTGGTGTTCCCGATCGTGTTCGGTTTTTTCGTCAAGGTTGCGCCTGAAGGCGTCACCGTGATGACGGACATCTCGCGCTACCTCGACTTCGTGATCACGATGTTCCTGGCCTTCGGCGCCGCGTTTGAAACCCCTGTGGCCATCGTGCTGCTGGTCAAGACCGGTTTCGTCACGCCCGCCGATCTCGCGGCCAAGCGCGCCTATGTGCTGGTGGGCACCTTCCTGCTCAGCGCGTTCCTGACGCCGCCGGACATCTTCTCGCAGTTGCTGCTGGCCGGACCGGCGTATCTGCTGTTCGAGATCGGCATCGTGTGGGCTCGCATCCTCGTGCCGGGCGCTCGCGAAGTCGAAGCGCAACGCCGCGGCGAATGAATCCCACCACGGGCCGCCGGTTCCAGGCCCGGCTCATTGCCGATAGAGCATCAGCCCAAGCACCGCGGCACCGACCATGAGCCCGGTCAGCAACAAGCCCGCGAAGCAGATCAGCAGGCGCGACAGCGCCGATGTCTGCCAGTGGCGACGCAGCCATGCACCCCATTGACGCAAGCGCAGCTCGGCGCGGTCGAGCGCGCTCGAAACCCACAGCGAGTGGTGCGCCAGCAGGCTCAGGCCCAGCAACAGCATGACGATGCCCGGTCCGGGCGTGACCAGCATCGTCAGCCCCACCACCAGCAGGGCGATGCCGATCAGGATCTCGAACAGGCTGCCCAGCGTACTGCTGCGGACGCGGCGCCGCCGATGGTATTGCTCCACAAACCGATGGCCCGGCCTTGCGTCCGCAAACGAACGCCAGCGCGAACGCAGCCGCGTCGACAGGTTTGGAGACTCCGGTTCGCTCATCGGCCCATGCTGACGGGCGCAGCTTTCGCCCAGATGAGCGCGAGCGTGGCCGTGGGCTTCAGTGCCGGCTCAGATGAAAAGGCGCATGGTGGCGGTCCACTTGAGCACCGGTTATTCCATGGACCTGATCCGCATCATCGTTGCGATTCTGCTGCCGCCGCTCGGCGTGTTCCTGCAAGTGGGTTTCGCTGGCGCATTCTGGCTGAACATCCTGCTGACGCTGCTGGGCTACATTCCAGGCATCGTTCACGCCGTGTGGATCATCGCCAAGCGTTGAAAGCCACAGCGCTTGTGTGGGAACAGGGCGCGGAACCGGGCCGTTCCATGCAAGCCTGACGGCCATGCCACAAGCGGCCGCCGCGGCGTTCCGGGGCAAAACACCGGCCGCGCACGCGGCGCGTGATTCACGTTAGTCCTCGCGCCGGAACTTCCCTTCGATGGTTTCGGAGGATCGGTCGGCGCCTGCGTCAAATCCGGCGGCACCACGCATCACGAACACCCGGGACAGCAATGCGCGTGCAAGTCGCGTACGCAACCGCGGCACCAGCAGCAGAAAACCCAGGGTATCGCTGATGAAACCGGGCGTGATCAACAACGCTCCGGCGATCAGGAGAGCCACGCCCTCCAGCATCGGTCCGGCCGGGATTTCGCCGCGCTGCTGGCGGCGCTGGATTTCGCGCAGGGTTTCCATGCCCTGTCGGCGTATCAGCTGACTGCCGATCACGGCGGTCGTGATCACCGCGAGGATCGTGGGCAATGCGCCAATACGGCTGCCGACCTCGATCAGCAACCAAGTCTCTGCCAGCGGCAGCGCAATGAACAGCAACAGCAGTCTTCCGGCCATGTCCCCAATATGGGTGCAGTGGCCACGGAATGCCAGTCGGCCGGCATTGGAACCGCCCCGAAAGAGTGCGATCCGCGCGCCGCATCAGGGTCTGACGAAATGCCGCCCGCCGCGAAAGTGGGCGGCGTGCGAATTTGTTACGAAACCTTTCGACAGTGGCGGCGGGCGGTGTCGCAATTTCCTCGCCGATGCTAGTGTCCACGGCCATAGGCGCGGAATTTCGGGGTCAAGGTCGACAAATATTGACTTGCAGGACGCGACGCCAGCTTGTGCGGTTCCGGTTTTGGCCGGACTTGTGCAAGGAAATATCGAGAGTTCAGTCGCAGTGACAGACTGCAGAAATTCGGCAAAAACCAAGTTTCCGGGGAGGGCGGGGGTCATGGGGTGCAGCGCAGGCAGCGTGCAGAGCGTTTTTCGTTGGGTATCGGTGGCGCTGGTCGCCGTCGCTCTACTCGCGTGCGAGTCACCGGACGATGACGACGATATCCAGGAGATCGAGGATCTCAGCGGCACCGTCACCGGCACCATCCTCGACAGCGACAGCGACCCGATCCCCGGGGTCACGGTTCACTACACCGGCAACACCAGCTCGGACGGCGTCGCCGAGGTCTCGGCGGTCACCAATGCCCAGGGTCAGTTCGCCCTCGCGGGCGTGGTCGTCAGCGGCACGCAGAACTCGATGTCGTCGCCGCTTACCCTGTTCCTGGAACCGCCTGCCGGCTATCTGTCCGGCACCGTGGCTGTGTCCCCTTCGGCACAGCCAATCAGCGGCATCGGCAGCAGCAATGACGTATTCCTCGACGAGTTCAACGTGGATACCGGTCCGGTCAAGCTACCGGCCACGGCGACCACCATCAGCGGTGTGCTGCGTGACACCGGTACCGGTTCCGCGGTCGTCGGCAGCATCGTCAGCGCCGAATTCATCATCACGGCCTTTGAGCAGGCCGACACCACCGGCATCGCCCTGACCTACGGCGCGGCGGCCACCATCAGCACCGACAGCGAGGCCGGCGGCAGCTTCACCCTCAGCGGCGTGGCGGACGACTCCTGCGTGCGTGTGCTGGTGGCCGGCTACAGCATCGACGGCCTCAGCGGCAGCGCGCCGCCGTGCCTGATCGCCGAGGTCGATGACGACCCCAATGCGCTAGAACTCAAGACCAATACGGCCAGCATCACGCTCGCCAATGTGTTCCTGACGCCGTATGCGACGGAAGACGGCGTCTCGCCGTTCGTGACCTCGGTGGTCGGCGTCGTCAATCCCGACAGCGACCCGGCGCCGCTGGATTCCTCGGTTACCGGCGTTCCCCCGAACGAACTCAGGATCAAATTCAGCGAAGCAATGGCCGCGACGATCACCGCCGCCGATGTGACGGTCCTGCTCGGCACCGCACCGGACATCAGCTCGGCGCCGCTGGACAGCGTCACGCTCAGTGGCGGAGACACCCTGTCGATCGCAACCGCCGCACCGCTGCCGAGCGGCACCGCGGTGACCGTGCAGATCGTGCGCGGCATGCTCAAGGACACCGCCGGAAACCCGATCGTACTGAACGATGCCATCGCCTACGACGAGTTTTCCGGCAGCTCGGCGACTTTGTTCGAGTTGGACCTGCTGACGTTCGAGCCGTCCGACGCGACTGCCGACGCGGCCTTGCCGAGCCAGGTCGTGAGCACCAGCGTCCCGGAGGATGCGGCGTTCGTGACCACCTCGGCCCTGATCGACACGGCCGTCGTCGGTGGCGAAAGCATTGGTCAGGCGGCCACGCCCAGCGGCGGCAGCGTGCTGTACAGCAACATCATCGGAACCGACAGTGACGACGTTGAGCAACTCAACAGCGCCGACGCCGAAGACGGCCTGCAGGATCTGCTCGATGCACTGGAAGGCGACGGCAGCCGTGGGCTGTTCACGGACATCGCCCGCGTGCGCGTGTTGGCCAGCGCAGAAGCCGCCGACTATCTGGTGACCGTGGAGCGCAACGGAACCCCGCTGGACGCCCTGTTCTTCCCGGTGGCCACGCTGGATGGCGCCCCCGAGAACGACGGGCCGGTGACGGCCGGCACCTCACGCTATGTGATTGATCCCAATGGCGCCACCGAATTCGATCTGATCGTGACCGGACGCACCGCTGCAACGCGGCTGCAGGACGGCGACACCTTCAAGATCGTGTCGCGCAACGCCAGCGCCATTTTGGGCGGCACCGCGACCCTGGCGCTGCATGACATCGCGCCACCGACCGTCGGCGTGCAGCTGCTGACCGAAGTCCTGGCGGCCACGGCCGGAACCAGCGGCCAGGGCGGCGGTGGCGGTGTGATCGTCGACGGCACCGACCCCGAGCCGGGCTTCGTGATCTATCCAATTACGCCGCAGGCCGCAGACGTGGACGACAGCGAGGCCGGATTTGACGCCGATGATTTCCAGGGCGACAACGAACTGCTGGGCTTGTCCGATGAAATGTTGCAGGCCTCGGCCTTCGTCGACAGCCTCGGCACCACGGAAACGGCCGCGGACGCGACCGGCAGCATGGCTTTCCTGTCTTCGATCGGCCCGCGTCTGGGTGTCGTCGTCACCGAACCGATTTCGCTGGTCGAAGGCGCCGAGCCCGACACCACCGACATCGAGGCCGCGCTCAGCAACTTCGGCGTCCTCAACAGCGCGGTGACCGAAGATGGCGAGCCGACGATTCTGTTCACCTACCGCGTCGACAGCCTGTTCCAGCTGGAGGCCGACGCCAATGCCTCGGATGAAGCGACGATCGATCTGGGCGGCGTGATCCGCGATCTCAATGGCCTGCTGGCCGACGACGCGGCCCGTGCTCTGGTACGGGTGAGAGACTACTTCCCGCCGCTGATGACGCTGGCGTTCTACGACGGCAGCAACTTCGTCTTCCGGTTCCACGAAGCCATCAACAAAGCCGGCAGCATCACCCTTGAAACCTGCGCAGAGACGATCGATGTCGCTGCGCCCGAGGTGGCGCTGTCGTCCGACGGCACCACGCTGACGGCCCCAGCCACACTCGTAGCCGATCCGGAAAGCTGCTTCGATCCGACGCTGGCCTACGAGGAAGACGCCTACGCCCTGAGCGAGATCGGCGATCTGACCGACCTGACATCGGTTGCGCTCGTACAGACGCACGGCTTGGTCTCTTACGACAGCATCAGCGATACCACCGACAACCTCGGCGACGGTGTCGGCAATTCCTGGGCATCGTGGGCAAGCAACGGGCTTGGCATCACCACCCCGTACTTCGCGGCGGCGGACGTCACCGCGCCCTGAACGTCGGCGGGTCGCGGCTCCGGGAGGCCGCCGCTATCATGCGGCGGCCTTTTTCTTTCTCCGCCTTGACTCGCATGCGAATCCGTCGCCGTCCGCTGCTGTGCGCCCTGCTGTTGGGGGCTCTGGCAAGTCCGTTCGCCTCCGCCGAGGCCATCGAGCCGCTGCCGGGCGTGCCTGCGGCCATCGATCCGACGCAGCACTATCTGATCTATCTGCACGGGCGAATCTTCGAAGGGCGCAACGCCAAGGCCAGCGATCCGCGCTTCGGAAGCTATGAATTCGAGGACATCGTCCACGCGCTGGCGGCGCAGGGCGCCGTGGTGATCGCGGAGCATCGACCGATGGATACCGATATCGGCGAGTTCGCGACGCATGTCGCCGCGCAGGTGCGCCAGCTACTCGCAGCCGGTGTACCGGCGACGAATATCGGCGTGGTCGGATTCTCCAAAGGCGGCTACATCGCGGTGCTGACCGCGGCGCGTCTGCACGACCCGGCCATCAACTACGTATTCCTCGCCACCTGCGGCGAAGCGCTGTTCCAACGTGAGGATGTCGATGTCGCCGGGCGCATGTTGTCGATTCGAGAATCGACCGATTCCCTGGGGCGTTCATGTGAGCCGCTGTTCGAAGCCGCGAGCACGCCCGGTGAGTACGAGGAGATCGAGATTCATACCGGTCACGCTCATGGGACGTTCTATCGCCCCAATCCGCAGTGGGTGCATCCGAGCCTGCGCTGGCTCAGGCCCGCTCAGTGAAGTCTTGCGCCGAGGACCGGCTCAGGCGGCCGTTTCCTCGGACTCATCGTCCACTGCTGGAGCATCGACCCAGACCAGGCTGACCAGTACCGGCAGCAGAAACAGGCAGATCACGGTCGTGACCAGCACGGCGAAGGACAGCGCAACCGCCATCGGAATCAGCACCTGAGCCTGCGCCGCCTGTTCGGTCAGCAGCGGTGAAAGACCGAGGAAGGTGGTGACCGTGGTCAGGACGATCGGACGGAAACGCTGCACGCCGGCGGTGCGAATCGCCTCGTCGCGGCTCATGCCCTCGCGCCGGCGTTCGTTGATATAGGTGATCAGCACGATCGAATCGTTCACGCAGACGCCCAAGGCAGCCACGATGCCCGCCATCGACAGCATCGACAATGTGATGCCGAACACCATGTGCGCGAAGATCGCGCCGATCACGGCGAACGGCAGCACGGTGAATACCAGCAGCGTCTGCACATAGGACTGGAACAGGATCGAAATTGCGGCGAATACCAGGGCGATACCGATCAAGGCCGCGGCATAGAGCGCACCGGTGACCTCAGCTTCCTCCCGCTTGGTTCCGGAGTAAGCCCATTGAAGGCCGGGGTACTGCGCCATCAGTTGCGGCAAATAGTTGGTCTCAAGGTCTTCAAGGACGCGATTGGCGTCGTTCTTGTTGCGATCGATCATCGCGCTGACAACCGTGGTGCGGCGCCGGTCCACACGGGTGATCAGCGTATCGCTCTGCTCGCGCACGATGTCGGTCACGTTCGCCAATGGCACCGCCGCGCCGTCCGAGGTACGGATATTGATGCCGGACAGCGAGTTCTCCGATTCGCGACTCTGCTCGTCGTAGCGCACCACCACCCGCACTTCCTCGCGACCGCGCAGCAGGCGCTGCACTTCCTCGCCGAAGAAGCCCTGCCGGATCTGGCGGCCGACGTCGGCCACGGTCAGGCCCAGCGCCTCGGCTTCGGGGCGCAGGTCGAAGTTGAGTTCGTCTCGCGGCGCACGCGAGCTGTCGCTGACTTCCGTAGCGCCCGGGTAACGCCTCAGGCGTTCCTGCAGCGCAGTACTTGCCGCCGCCACGATCGCCTTGTCGCGCGCCATCAGATTGATCTCGATATCCGCACCCGGGAAGTTGAGCGAAAAGTTCATCTTCAGCTCTTTGAGGTAGGGCACGGCACCGATGCGCTCACGCCAGCGGTCGGCCAGATCCTGCACATCGAGCGAGCGTTCCTCAGCCGGTGACAGCTCCACGAACATCTGCGCAGTATTGGCGCCGGTCTCGGTGGTGATGCCGAGACCGCCGCCGGCCTGACCGATGGATCGCATCACGTGCTGGATCGAGGCTTCACTGCCCTCGGCTTCGGTGACCACCTCGCGCAGCGCCTGCTCGATGCGATCGACGGCCGCCTCCGTATAGCTGCGCGGCGAACCGGATTCGAGCGTGATATCCACGACCACCGAATCGGCGGTCACCGCCGGAAAGAAGTTCACACGAATCTTGCCACCCGCCAACAGCCCCAGCGTCAGCAACAGCACACCGACGAAGATCGACAGCGTCACCCAGCGCCAGGCCAGCGCCCGATCCAGGGCGGGCCGGTAACGCTCGATCGCAAAGCGTTCCATGCTGCTGGCGATGCGCCGCTGCATGCGCGTCAGTCGGTTACGGTGCTGCACCGTTTCATCGATCGGCTTGAGCGGCGCCAGATGCGCCGGCAGCACGAACAGCGATTCCACCAGCGAAACCAGGTAGGCGATGATCACCACCGCCGGCACGTAGGCCCAGAGCTGCGCCTGCACGCCGGGCAGGAACAGGATCGGCGTGAAGGTCATGATGTTGGTGAACACTGAAACCAGCACCGGCCAACCGACCAGACTGGCGCCGATGATCGAGGCCTGCACGCCCTTGCGGTTGACGCGCTGCTCGCTGTAGATCGCCTCGCCCACGACCACGCCATCGTCCACCAGCGTGCCAAGTACCAGCACGAAGCCGAACAGCGTCACCATGTTCAGCGAAATGCCGAGCAGCCACATCACCAGCAGCGTGCCGAGAAACGAGAACACGATGCCGTGAGTGACCCAGAAAGCGACCGAGGGTCGCATGAACAACAGCAAGGAAACGAACACCAGTACCATCGACTGCAGACCGTTCTTGGTCAGCGTGTCCATGCGGCTTTCGAACAGCTTCGACGAATCGCGCCACAGCGCCACGCTCACACCTTCCGGCAGCCGTGGTTTCAGCTGATCGGCGTAGCGCTTGATCACGCCGGTGATGTCGAGCACGTCCTGGCCGGACACGCGTGACACCTGGATCGTGACCGCCGGCTTGTCGTCGAAGCTGACCTCCTGATCGCCGTCGGCCAGGCCGTCCTTGACGGTCGCGATATCGGCCAGACGCACCAGCGTACCGTCCGGCGCACGCAGCAACTCCATATCCTCGAATTCGTCGCCGGTACGGCGCTTGGCGTTGGTGCGCAACAGCACGCCGCCGGTCTCGGTCTGAATCTCGCCGGCCGGCATATCCACCGAGCTGGCCCTGATCAGCTTGGATACCAGATCAAACGACAAACCGTATTTCTGCAGCGCAGATTCGGACAGTTCGATCGCGATCTCGTCGTGCCGCACATTGATGAGTTCGGCGCGCGTCACGTTCGGCAGCGTGAGAATCTCGTCGAGCGCATTGTTGGCCAAGGCCTTGAGCGTGCGCGGATCGACGTCGCCATAGAGCGTGAGGTTCATCACCGGCTGCGAGAACACCAGCTCGCTGATGATCGGCCGTTCCGCATCCTGCGGCAGGTTGCGCAGTCCGGAGACGCGCGTGTCGATCAGGTTCATGACCTGATGCAGGTCGTAGTTCGGTTCGATCTCGGCGACCACCGTGCCGAGATTCTCGACCGACACCGAGACCAGTTGCTTGATGCCTTCGAGATCGGCGATCGCATCCTCGATCGGCGCGACCACGCCATCCTCGACTTCCGAAGGGCCGGCGCCGGGATACGCGGTGATGACCTGAATGCGCTGCAGCTTGAGTTCCGGGATGACCTCGCGCTGCAGGTGCGGTACCGCATAGACGCCACCCAGCAGCACCAGCGCCATCAACAGGTTCGGCGCGACGCGATTGCGCGCGAACCAGGCAATCGCCGCTTTCATGAAGGCTTCCGGATCGTCACCGCCATGCCGTCGACCGGAAACTCGATCGGCGACACCACGACCTTGTCGCCATCATCCAGCCCGGAGGACACGACGACACGTTCGCCACTCTTGTTGACCACGCCGACCTGGCGAAAACGCAACTTGGACTGCGCATCGACGATCATCACCTGATCGTCGCCGCGCAAGGCCGAACGCGGCAAGGAGTAGACGTCCGCGCGCGGCGAGCCGGTGACGGTGGCCTGCACGAACTGGCCGACGCTGAGTCCGAAGCCCATGCTCTCGGCCGCATCATCCGGCATCTCGGCGATGCCGAACACCACGCGTGTCCGCGGGTCCAGCGCCGCCTCGGTGCGCGTCATGCGTGCCTTCCAGACCTGCTGCTTGCCACCGACCAAGGTGGACAGCTCCACCTCCGGCGGAGTCTCGATCGGACGCCCCGGCGGCGGCAGTCCGATCAGGCCCACCTGCGGATCGGTCAGCGGCAGGCGCACTTCCAGCGAATCGATGTTGAACACCTTGGCGATCGGCCGGCCCGGCGCCACAACCTGGCCCAGGCCGGTCATCACGCCCAGTACGCGGCCGCTATACGGTGGCGCGCGCACGGAGGTCTTGGACAGTGCAAGCTGCGTGCGTTCGAGGTCGGCACGGGCGGCGGCAGCGGTGGATTCAGCCTCCTCGATCTGCGGTATGCGCACCGCCAGCGGCGGCGGCGGCTGATCCGAGTACGCGGCCCATTCGGCACGAGCCTGCTCGGCTTCGGCCTTGATCTGCGACAGCCTCAGCTCGGCCTGCGCGACGCGCGAACGGGCCTGTTCCACGCCCAGTTCGTAGTCGCGCGAATCGATGCGCAACAACACCTCGGACGGCTTGAAGCTGCCGCCGGCCACGAAATTCGGCGCCATCCACTCCACACGGCCCGCCACTTCGGGCGTAATCTCGGATTCGGCGCGCGCCACCACCGTGCCCTGCGTCTGTACCGGCAGGCTCAGCGATTCCGCCTTGGCCACTACGATCTCGACCGTCGGTGCCACGAACACCGGTTCGGTCGGCTGCGCAGGCTCGCGGCTCTTCCAGATCAGAAATCCGGCGCCGCCGAACACCACCAGCACCAGAACGGAAATGATCGCTTGTTTACTCATGGCGCTTTGCTGATTCCTTTATTGCTGAACCGGGTCGGTGGCCAGCAACGATTCGAGATTGCGCTGACGCGCGGCTTCCAGTTCAGCGTCCTCGCTGGCGCTTGGCGGATCGTCGGTCACCGGCTCGCCCAACATTGGTACCGCCCCCATGGGTTCGACCACCGGTTCTTCGGGCACGCTGAGCGCCGCATCGGCGGCCGGCATCCCGGTCACCGCCTCGGTCGGAACAGGATCGAGCGCCGGCTCGGGCTCCGGCTCGATGACCGACGCGGGAACATCGACCGGCACCTCCACGGATTCATCCACAGGCACCACGGGTTCGGTCGGCTCCATGATGGAATTGTCCATCGGATCCATGGACTCCATGGGCGCCTCGGGGGCGGCGGCAGGTTCCTTTTCCGGCACGGTTTCCCATGCCGGCGCCGGGTCCGAGGGCAGCTCTTCGTCGGTCACGGGCCTGATCGGGAGCATTTCGATGGCCGCTTCCGCGCCATCCTCGGCCTGATCGTCGGCCACATCAGGTTCGGCATCCGTGGTGTCCGTATCCTCATCGCCCGGTTCCGCGATACCGCCGCCCAGGGCGAGATACAGCCCGATGCGGTTGTTCAGCGCCAGCAACTCGGTTTCCAGCACGCGCTGTTCGGCCTGCCAGCGGCTGCGCCGTGCCGCCAGCACCGCGCGCAAATCGACCAGCCCCAGCTCGAAGCGGCGTGAAATCGAATCTTCCACAGCGAGCGTCTGCTCGACGGCATTGCGTGAGCGCTGCACCTGATCGCGGATCAGCAGCTCGGCCGCCAGCGCGTCCTCGACCTCCAGGCAGGCCGACAGCACCTTGTCCTGGAACTGCGCCACGGAGTCTTCCATCAAGGAACGCTGCGCCTGAATGCCGGCGCGCGTCGCGCCGCCGTCGAACAGCGGCATCACGGCGTTGCCGCCGATCGACCAGATTTCCGAATCGTCCGTAAACAACAGGTCACGATACTTGGCCTGCGTGCCGGCGCCGAGGCTGATACTGAATCGCGGCAGCAGATTCTTCTTGGC
This sequence comes from Banduia mediterranea, assembly GCF_031846245.1. NCBI lineage: Bacteria > Pseudomonadati > Pseudomonadota > Gammaproteobacteria > Nevskiales > Algiphilaceae > Banduia > Banduia mediterranea. The sequence goes on from NZ_JAVRIC010000014.1 coordinate 29,148, forward strand.
CCCCAGCAGACGCTGGTCGGACGCGCGCAGGCGCAATTCGGCGGCGGCAACATCGGGTCGGCGCTCGATCAGCTGGCCCGGCACACCGGCCGCGACGGCCGGCGGCAAGGCCGGGAGGCTGCCCGCCACCTCCAGTTCATTGCTCGGGTAGCGCCCCAGCAGCACCTCGAGGGCACGCCGCGTGCGGCCGAGCTCGATCTGCCGCCCGAGCAGTTCGCCCTGAGCACCTTCAGACTCGGCCATCGCCTGACGCAGGTCCACCACCGTGACCAGACCGCGCTCATAGCGTTCCTCGCTGCGCTTGACGGTCTCGCCATAGGAGTCCGCCACCCGCTGCGCCAGGGCCAGACGCTGCTGAGCGGCCACCAGCGCGAACCACTGCGTTGCCGTCTGCGCGGCCAGCGAAAAGCTGGCGGCCTGAACATCGAGAATCGCCGCAGCGGCCTCCTCGCGTGCCGCGTTGGCCTGATTGGCGACACGGCCCCACAGGTCCAATTCCCAGTTGACGCCCGCGCCCAATATCAAGCGCGTCGGATACACCACTGGCTCGATATCCACGCTGCTGCTGCGCACGATGTCGTTGATGAACTTCTGACGCTGCGCCTGCGCCTGCAGGTCCAGCCGTGGCAGGCGTCCGGCGAACGCAGCTGCATACTGGGCCGAGGCTGCATCGCGCTTGGACAGGGCGGAGAGGAACTTGTTGTTGTGATTCAACGCCTCCTCGACCAGGGCTTCGAGCTGCGGATCGTCGAAATCATCGACCCAGTCGCCGACCGCGAGCGACGCCCCCTCAAGGTGCGTATTGAAATCGGTCGGCAATTCGGGCGCGGGCGACTCAGGGGCTTCGGACTGGAAGATCGAACAGCCGCACAGCAGGGCCAGCAGCAGCCCCTGCGCGACCGCGCGAACACCAGAATGACCGCCGCGACACCCTCCCGGCGTCGGCGAAAACCGTTGCGGCACTGAATACCCCCTTCTTATTCGAATTCGGAGCGCCCAACTCCGCATTCGAGTATACGGACCCTTCCCGGACGTCCCAGGCTGGCGCACCCAAGCCCTTGCAAGAAAATTTCAGGCCAGTTTGCCCGGCGCCACGAAAGTATGGGCGCTATCGAACCGCACACCGGCGTCGCCGCATCCGCAGACCGGAAACCGTTCGGCTTGGAAGCGCTTGGCCGCGCCCCTTGTCGGGCTTGGTTCGCGGCGTCGCGCCATGCTCGAATCCGGAACCGGGGGCGGGACTTTGCACGATGAATCACGCCCGACGGACTTAACACTTTGTTACGAAAAACCACCGCCCACTGCGCATGCGTTCGGGATTGCGGGATTCCGCCTGGACTCTCGCGGACTTCACCGACTTGTTTTCCGGCCAATGCGTGGCATTTCCGGGGCGATGCATCATGTCGAAGCAGCCCATGCGCCAAGGACTGCGCGATCGGCAGCGGGCACAGGCCCGCGCCGCCACCAACCGCACAGCGTGATGCGACCTCGATCCCCGGATCAAGCCGGTGGCGGATCCGGAAAGACAGGGCTTGAGGCCGCCTCGACTCGGCCGCAGCGGCCCCGAACCATCCGGTACAGCCCGGCGGTCGCGTCCCGGCGTCTGCTGCCCACACTGCGCCTGGCCCATGCGAATCGTCGCCGTGCGCGTCGGCCGCAGACCCGACAGCTGACGCCTCAGGCGCGGATCGCGTCCGATCCGCAGACCCGCAGCGCCATCGCGCTCCGGCCATGCACCCGCACAGGAGAACAGCGACTACCGATGACATCCGCTGACCGTTGCCCGCTCCGCACGGGGCGCGACCGCGCTCGCCTTGCGATCATCATTGCGCTCGATCCGGCGTCGTCTCTACCGTACGCCTGAAAAGCTTTCCCCTCTGAGGGTCTTGCGAAATTCCCGCTGAAGTTGGGTTGAGAGCTTGCGCCAGCGGCGCGCTGGTCAAGTTGTGGCCAATCCGGAAGCCTTTGACTGAAATCCGGATATCGATGGGGTCAAGAAGTGTCCATGTCTCGGTTTGGCGGGCACGGTGAACCCGGCGCCATCGCGCGCGGAGGGTGTGGATGGGGTCCGACGCCGGGGGCTACGTGACCCATCGCAGCAATTGATCGGCGGCGAGGACCAGCACGCCGAACATCAGGTGGGTCATCACCTTGGCGGGGCCCCGCACGTTGACACGTGCGGCACCGAAGTCATCCTTGAGACGCGCATTGACGCGCTCGACGGTGCTGCGTTCTTTGTAGCGCTGGGCTTCATGGGGCGCGAACTCGATCTTCTCGCCACGGCGCGGGTTGTGATCGATCAACGGCACATGGCCCATGCCTTGACTGTGCGCGCGGATGATCGGGCTGCAGTAGGCGGCATCCATCAGGTCGTAGAGGTGGGTCACGCGCTGCGCACTGATCGTCGCCAACGGGATCGCCACCTGCGAGTCGTGCACGCTGGCCGAGGTGAGCACCGCCGAGATCGGGATCATGCCGTCGGCCACGTCCAGGTGCAGCTTGTAGCCGATCCAGGTGGTCTTGAAGCCGTGGCTGTTGCGCTTGGTGCCGACATCGCAAACCGTCGGCAGATCGGCCAGCATCGCCGGCAGCGGCATGCCCGCTGCCTGACGTTCAATGCGGGTCGGGGGCTTGCAAACTTTGGGGTCAGGTCTTGTTCCTTGCCGCACCTTTTCTCAGATCGGCGCGCTCTCCGGTCTGCACTATTCAAGGTATTGATCGGCGACCCTCGTCAAAGCGCAAGACCTGACCCCACTCGCTTGGCAAGGAACAAGACCTGACCCCAACGCCCTCCAAGAAACGCGAGAAGACGCCTGCTCCTGGAAGGCTTGCAACCAAGTCATCGATTCGTAGTTGAGGCTTCGCAATGTAAGCGACGTTATTGGGATCATGGCCTCGATTGAAGTGCGGGTGGTATTCTGCCCAATCGGGGTCACCAATTGGGGTCAGGTCTTGCGCCTTGACGCAGCCCGCCGATCCACACCTCGCGCGATCCGGCTTACCGGCGAGTAGTCGAGTAGTGCTACCCGAAGTGCACACCGATCTGCGGAAGTTGTCGGTGTCCGCTCTCGTAGGCGTCGCGATCTTCGTCATTGAGGAAGATAGCTTGACGGGCATTGCCGCGCGCCATCACATGATGGATCGCGCCGGGGAATTCGATACGCAGAGGGCGGGCCATGCCGGGAACGTAGCGAAGCCAAAGAAATTTGGCAAGGAACAAGACCTGACCCCGACGTCCGTTGCTCTACCCAAGGACCAATCTATCGCGCAGATTGTTTAATTCAGATATCGCCTTTTCAATTTGTTGCCGCTGTTCAATATTTGCTTCTGATGTGCTCTGTAAGTCTTGCAATGCTTCAGAAACATGGCGAATTTCAGTCGTATAGAAAGATGTTGATAACTCATCCATACGTTTGACAAACTCAATTTTCAACTCAAGAAATATTTCCCGATAATTCTTCCTAATATCGCGTCTAGCAGCTATTAGGTCTGCAGCGCGCTTCTCTTGTTGAATGTCGTCATTGATTTGTACGATTACGCCGATTAACGCCATAACCGGCCCGACAAACTTCGCAGCTGAGCCAATTATTTCAGTAATATTAACAGCTTGATGAGGTTTAAATTTGGCGCCAAAAAAGTGTCCTATCTCCAAAACTGCTTTGTGGAGGTTGCTGCCCGATGCTGCTTTCGTCCCTTCTTTAGCAGTCTTATTGATCGCCTGATTTGATAACCATGAGAATCCTTTCTCTGCAGACTTAAGAGTCTTCTGTGTTTTTACCGAACCCTCATATTTATCGCCGACATTATGCGTTTTAATATCAATATCTGCATTAGCATTAAGTTGATCTGTAGCTTGAAAATGATCGCTCAAAGCGGCTTTGAGTGACTCTGCTAGCGGGCTTGTATCCAGCTCTTGCAGATCAGATTCAAGAGTACTTAAAGCTGAATCGACGATTTTCTCAAGTTTCAGCTGGGTTTGCTTAACTTGAGCAAGAACATCATCTGCAGAGCGCAGCTGTACTTGCTTAAAATCCGCCTCGTTGAGGCCATCATCCACTGACTCCGCCAGCTCATCACCAATAAGTAGAATATTTTGCTCCATTTCAGCTAAATTGCCATCAAACTGCTCTTGAAGCTGCTTTTGACTAGTCTTTAAAATCCTCATCTTTTGCTGAAGCAGTTCAACCAGCGCTTCCTGCGTCGGATCTTCAGCGGCCAATTTGCCTAGTAACTCTTCTAACTGAGTGTGTATAGCGGCTAACGGTGTAGTCACCTTGCCTAGCAAACCTCGCTCTTGGGAAAATTTGTCAATAGCTTCGATAAAGCCACTAAAGTTGGATAGAGCCATTAACTCTGCTCTATCTTCTTCATCCTCTTCTTCCAATGACTCGAAATATGACTCTGCATCAACAAATACAATAGGAAAGTCTTCCGGTATTCTGGGTTCTAAAACCTCAGCAATCCCATTTAATTTGGTCTCCACAGTACCTGAATCGCGTTGAGATTTATTTACTGCCAGAAGAATTTCTTTTTCTCTTCCTTTTGTAAAACATAGATCTCTAAATGCAGCCCCAACAACATCGTCAAACAGTTCATTTGTAATCACGTAAACCAACAAATCCGCTTGATCCATCGCTGTAAATGATGCTTCATCATGCTGCTCTCTTTCACCAGCAAGTATGCCAGGGGTATCCCATACAACCAGATCTTTGTAGTCATACTTAGTCACTTGATCAGTTGTCACGCCTGAGCCAATGGGAATGTCATCAAGTCCTGTTAATCCTTTAATTAGAGAGGATTTCCCAGAGCTATATTGGCCAACAAAAGCGATATTTAGCTTTGAATTTTGATACTCGTCTTGATTCGGAAAACTGAGGCCCAGTTCAGTTAACTCATTTCTCTTAGACAAATCAGCGATAAATGCCGACACCATTTGTTTAGCCTGATTAAACTTCAACTCTTCCATTAATGACAAACCTCACTCATTTCATGCATTGGTTTTGCAGATAACTTGATATTACAAATAGCAGCAGCCAACATAATATTGCGTCCCTGCTTTCCAATAATCCGGCCAAGATCTTCTTCTTTAGCAAAAATGAAATACTCTCCATTTTCACCTTCGACTCGAGCCCTATTTTTTCTAAGACCCAACATATGAGAAAGCATCTTTTCTACCGAGCTTTCGTATACCACTCTAACCCGCTCACCCAAAAGTGTCTGCAACGATGAGAGCAGCTCAGGCTCTTTAAAATGATTGGTGACGGTGAAATAGCAAGCGTAACCGGGTTGGCGGACTATGCGTTTAAACTTTGGTTTTTGATATTTATCTGAAGCCACGATATCCATAGACCGCAGCAAGTACCTTTCGTTTATGTCATGTTCTAATTGATCAAGCTGGAGAAACGCTTTTTCGAGAGACTGAATAAACATCTCAAGCCCCATGCAGACCTCATTTAAGTCCGATTTAATCTGAAGTATCTGCTTTCGTTCGATATCCTTGTGAAACCATTTTGTGATTTCTTTAATCGAATTATCCCGTTGCACTGCAATTTCATCACGAATCTCTTTAGTTCGACTACGCTTTTCCATTTGTAGCTTCTTGGTTTTTGAATCCGAGAACATTTGAAACAAACCAAACACGAAGCCTGCCGCTGCTAGTCCCCAACCAATGGGATTCCAGCTATTTGCAAAAGCAATGACAGAAAGAACACCCAGCCCGGCTGCTGTCCAACCATTCATGCGTTTATAATCAAAAGGATCAAATGACATTTTACTTCCCTCTATATTGAGCTTGCCACCAAGCTCAATATTCTTAGCCATATCCCGATTGAATTGTTCAAGATCAGAAGCAAGTTCTTCAGCTATATTATTTGCCACATTTTTGCAGCGTTCTTCTAAATCAAAAGAAGCAATGTGATCTTCAAGTCTATTGCCAAAATACTTAGACTGAATATTGTCATCAACAAAACTTGATATTGACTTCATTAACGGAGCAAAAGCGCGTCCGACATCTTTTTCAATCTTATCCGGCACCCGTTTTGACTGGCGTTCGTGCCATTTATAAACACGCTTCTGGGTATTAGCATATTCCTTGAGCAGCCCTTTCACTGATTCTTTCTGGGAACGAATCAATGTCTCAAGATCATCCGTATGGGTTAATGTCGATCCTAATAGCGTTTGAACTCGTCTAGCACGGCCTTTATGCGTAATTTCATCTATTAATAGCGTCAGAAGATTATCCATTCGACTGACTCGATAAAGATCTTCTTTTTGATCGCTATAGGCTTCCTGAGTCGACAAAAAAGCTGCTTGAGCGTGTATAGGGACAATATGGATGTATCTTGGGTTCATCCCCAGCTTTGCAGCTTCATTTCGCAACCTTTCCTTGTGCCCTTCGAGGTCTGAAGCATTGTAGATATAGCTATCGGTATCTTTTATCGCCTTTTTTCTATGAACATTCTTCTCCAGGTTTTTCTTCACGTTCACAACAAATATTAAAGGCTTGTTCAACTGATAGGCGTATTTCAGCTCGGTAAATGTAGACTCCTGAATACTGTCATCGCTGAGTAAAAAGAGAATCACATCTGATTGTTCAAGAATGCTGCGTGCTATCTCTGTATCTTCCTCACCGTTATAAGCACCAAACCCTGGTGTATCTATAATACGAAGATGATTCCAGTCATACTGACGCACGTCTCGGGTCGTTCTTTGCGCCCCCATCCCTATAGTTGATCCATCTCCTCCAGTGATGGCTTCACGTATAGTGCTTTTACCCGCCATAGTGCGACCAAACAACATAACACTAAAGCTTTTTAGTGACTCTTTCTGCTGTTCTAAAGCCTTTGCTTGCTTAGCCCTGAGCAACTCATAACCGGCACCCAAGCTGCTTTGAATATCAGTCAATCCCTTTGCCGCAACCTGATCCTTGGCGGTAACTTGTTCTGCCTTCCATGCAATATCGTTAAATTCATTTTTTAGGTTGTTAACAATTTGATCGCAACGCTTACTAAACTTTACTGCCGCTTTGAATTCTTCCTGAGCAATCTTTTCGCAATCCTTCAGTGCTTTGCGATAAGCATCCAGCTTCTTCATATATCTATTCTCACAATGAATAATTCACTCAATTTCTACACCTATTCCCTTTCCGTCTGAATCACATTGACTGTTTCGTGATTATTCATACGTGACAAAATGAATTTTTCCGCCCTATCTGATAGAGGTTTAATTCACTCATTTTTGTATGCTTAACGCTTATTAGACCTCAGGATGACGCCTAACCTGCCAATCAGACGTATAATCTGTACAGAATTTTGGCTCTATGTCGTTTCGGGTGGAAGACAAGGCCCAGTTTCTCGAGCTGCTGTTGAGCGTCAAGGTCGGCCGCAGGCCGCCCGAAGGGCTTGGCCTTGACGCTCGGCGGCAGCGTGAAATGCTCGGAAAAGGCTTGTCGGGCAAGCAGTTAGGCCGACAAGCCTTGACCACGGAGCATTCGTCCTCACCATGATCGACGCAACACACTGAGAAGGGTGTCCAGCACATCAACGGTAACTGCACGCGATGAGGGCACGATTGTTCCACCTGAAACGTCATGGACCCAGAATTTTTGTAAGTAACTGATGAGAACGGGTATGTCATCAGAAAATACGTCTGTTCAAAGCATAACCGCATTGGATTCAAGGCCTCCCAAGCTCTTGGAGCAGGTCCGCCACCGTATGCGCGCCAAGCACTACAGCCTGCGAACGGAGGAAACCTATGTCCACTGGATTAAACGCTTCATCGTGTTTCACGGCAAGCGGCACCCGGCGGACATGGGTGCGGGGGTGGTGGAGGCGTTTCTGAGCCGTGTGCTCCCCACTCTTCATGAACGCCTCAATCAGGCAACACGAAGATTACAGGCCGATTCCACTCGATTCAGCATGGACCCAATTTTCGGCACGCGCGACCGATCCGGTGGCCTTGCTTGGAGTTTTCAAGAGCTATGCGAGCGTGGAGTCTGTGACGACGCGCATCGGTCAATCAAGGCAGGCAACGCAAGACGCATGCACATGAGATCGGCTCTCGACAGACGGAATCCGGCGACGTAACACCGCCATCGCCACCGCGGCAATCATTGCCGGCGAAACAATGGACCCGCCGCGGTTTTGAGATCGAAACCCGATCAGAACGCATAGCGCAGCGACAGAATCAGCAAACGCTCGTGATCGGTCGGCGTGCCGGTCGCGGTCGCCAGCAGGTTCGACACGGTGTCGGGCTCGAGCCCGTCGAGCGACCAGTCGCTGTAGCGCAGCGACTGCCAGGCGTAGCTGAGCATCGTCGTCATCCGCGCATTGACGGGATAACGCGCATAGAACCGCAGGCTGCGGAAGCGGGTGTCGTTGTCGGGAAAACCGGCGGCCGACGCACCGGCGTCGATCCCGACCGATTCGCTGGCGCGGGAGTCGCTGTAGTTGAGACCGAGGTCGGCCTTGTTGATCGCCTGCTTCCACTGGCCGTCGAAACCGATCGTGCGGATTGTGTCGTCGCTGCTGCCGTACCAGTCCGGCGTCGAGTAGCGGCGGCTGCCGGCCTGTTGCGACTCGATGCGCTCGAGGCTGGTATAGGCGTGGAGACTGACATCGGCGACCGGCGTCCAGCCTGCGTCGATCGTGCCGATCCTGTCCTCGGCACGCGTCAGGCCGATCTGCGTGTCGTCGTAACGGTCTTCGCGCCACTGGAAATCGGCCGCCAGCATGACGCCGCGATGCGGTGAGAACGAGCCCGACACCGACACCGCGTTGCGCGTGCGCGCGGCGAGGTTGAAGCGGCGCAGCAGCGGGTTTTCGAGCGGGCGGCCGTCGACATCAAGCTCATGCCAGGACGACACCGAGCGCGACGAGTGGGTATAGCGCAGGTCGAGATCGATGCGCTGGAGCAGGCTCGTGCGCAGCCCGGCCCAGGCCTTGGTGGTCTGCGTGCGCGCGACCTCCTGGTAGCTGCGGTCGTAGCGCTGCTTCTCGCCACCGAGCAGGAACTGCAGGTCCGGGCGCAGGCGGTAGCGCGCCTCGACCTCGGCCGCCTGGCGCTTGTAGCTGTAAGGCAGGTTGACGCGGTATTCGCCGACGTAGGCGTCGCTCGGCACCTGTTGGTACTCGGCCATGTCCGTGTGGTTCTTGCGCTGGTCGAGCGTGTACTGCGCCGTCAGCGACAGTCCGCGTGCCGGCCGCGCGCTGAGACGGAGCAGGTGATTGACGGTGTCGACGCGGCCATCGAGGCTGGACTGTGGCAGCGCGGCGACGCCGAGCGTGTCGTTGATCGTCGGCTCGATGTAATCCTGGTCCTGGCGCCCGCGTCCGTAGGACAGATTGGCCGTGAGCCGCGTCGACGGCAGCAACTGCCAGGCGCCGCTCAGCGAAAGCTGGTTGAAGCTGTTGTCGGGCGCGGTGCTGGCGCGGCCTTCGGTCGCGCCGCTGTAAGCGGTGTACGGATTGCTCCATTCGAGTGCGTCGACATCCTGCTCGAAGTACGATCCGTAGAAGCCGAGCGCGAGCTGCCAGTTGTCACCGCGCCGCGCGACCGAGGCGTCGAGCTGATGCGTGAGCTGGTCGACCGGCAGCGGCAGCTGGGACGCCGCCGTCAGCACGCTGCCGGCCAGCATCGAGGCGCCGGCAACGCGGTCCTCGCGCAGGTCGAAGGCGAAGTTCCAGGCCGAGGCGCGCGGCGTGAAGCTGCCGCCGAGCGCGAAGCGGCTGCGCCGGGTATCGAGGCTCAGGGAATGCAGCGAGGCATCGAGCGCGCTCATCTGGTCGGTCGCGCCGGCAGCGACCCAGTCCTCCGGCAGGTTCAGCCGCTCGCCATCGCGGACAAACGGCGTGACCGCGTTGCCGTAACGGAACTGCGGAATCTGCTGCCAGCTGCCGTGCAATTCGTAGAGTCCCTGGCGGCCGCCGCGGGCGTCGATCCGCCGCGACAACAGGCCCAGTTCGTCGGCGACGGCGTCGAACCAGGCGCCGTGCTCGTTGCGGTACGAGGCCTCGCCGCCGGCCAGCAGGTAGGCGCCGTCGTCACGCAGGCCGGTGTATTCGCCAAGGCGGTAGCTTGCCGCGTCGGCGTACTCGAACCCCAGGTCGGCGAATCCGCGCCAGCCATAATCGAACTGGCAGAAGCGGCAATCCCAATGCGAGGTGTCGGGTCCGTCCTCGGCCGCGACGGCCTCGCCGCTGCCGAAGCCGAGCAGCAATCCGAGCGGGATGGCGATCGATCGAAGCGGATGCGGGCTCATCGCGGCACCCGTCAGCGGCTCAGGTCCGCGCCGGACGGCGCATTGGAGCCGTGCACGTGGGAATGGCAGTTGGTACAGCTTCCGCCAAGCACGAAAGCCGAAGGGCTGGAGCCGCCAGCGAGCCCGCGCCCCGTAAACGGCAGACCCGGATGGTCCTCCGCGGAGTGGCATTGCTGGCACAACTGCGGCGGACGGCGTGTCAGCAACGCCGGCCGCGGCGAACCGTGCGGCACATGGCAGTTGGCGCAGTCCTCGGCCACCGGCGGGTGCTCCCACAGGAACGGGCCGCGCAGATCGGCGTGGCAGGTGTAGCAGGTCTGGTTGACGGTCGGCTTGTGCAGCATCGCCGCGAACATCGAGTCGTGCGCGGCGTGACAGGAGGTGCACTGCATCACCCCTTCGCGCACCGGATGCGCCGAGAATTTCTCGAAGTCGGCGCGCACCTCGCGGTGGCACTTCTCGCAGACCTGCGGCTGCTCGTGCGCACTCATGACCGGATCGTGGTCGGCGTGCACGGTGTGGCAGCTCGCGCAGGCCACGTCCTCGCGCTCGTGCACGCTGCCCTGCCAATCGACGCGATGGCCGCCCTGGTGACAGGCCAGGCAGGCACCGTTTTCCTCGGCGACGCTGGCCGCGGAGTGCTTGCCGAACAGCGGAATCGGCGGCCGCGGATCGCCGGGATGCAGGCGTCTGGCATGCTCGCCGCCGGGACCGTGGCAACTTTCGCACTGCGCCTGCGCGAACGGCGTGCGCGAATCGGCGCGGCGGCCGTGCGGCGAGTCGAAGATGCTTTTCACGTGCGCATCGTCATGACACTTGATGCAGGTGTCCGCGCCGCGCGGCGAGAACGAGGGCGCCGCTTCGGCGGATTCATCGGATGCCGACGTCACCGCAGCCGCTGACGGCACGGCGGCGCCGACCGCAGCCAGCGCCAGCACGAGACAGGCCAGCGCACGCCCGCTCCGCCGGCCCGGCTTCGCCGCGCGTGGCGTCATGGCAGACCGTGCACGACCGCGACGTCGGCAATCGAGCCCGAGCCGTGGCAAACCGCGCAGCTTTCGGTCGTCGCCGCGCTGCTGCCGATCTCGGCCGCGGTGATGCCGAAGCCGCCGCCGTTCTGCTGCATGTGCGTGACGGCCGCCTGATCGTCATGGCAGGACGAGCACACCGCGCTGGCCGGCGAGATGCGTCCATAGGACGCAAGGTCCTCGACCGCGCCCGGCGGCGAGAAGTCGCCGGCCAGCCTGGTCGCATGCGTGTCGATCGTCGTGCCGAGCACCGTGCTCTGCAGCGGCAGCGCATAGCTCGACGATTCGTGGCATTGCGTGCAGTTGGCGACCACGCCGGGATAGCCGATGCCGGAGAAGTCGTTGACCGAGCTGCGGTAGCCGTAGACCACGAAGTTGCTGCTGCGCACCGAAGCGCCGTGAATCGCGTGAATCATGAGCTTGAAGTCGATCGGACGCTGTTCGAGACCATCGACGGCCGCGGTGTTGACGCCGTTGGCGCTTGCGTCGGGATCGTCCGGACGCACCGCCAGATCGGTCGCGTTCGGCGTATGGCACATCGTGCAGAGCTGCACGTTGTCGGTGCGGTTGTTGCCGTGGAACGACAGGCCATCGTTGACGCCGTGGCAGGCCTGGCATTTGTCGAGGCTGACGACGCTGCGGCGCGCCGCGGGTACCGTGTCGGTGATCGCGAAATTCTCGGTCACCCCGGTCACCGGAATGCGGTCGGAATAGATCCCGTCACCGTCGTAGTCGCCGGCCGGATGGCCTTCGATCGCGACCGTGCCCGAGCCGGTCACGTCGTACGGCACCGGCACCGATGACGTCACGGTAAAGGTGCCGTCGCCGTTGGACGTGGCCGCACTCAACGCGGAGATCGCGACCGGCCCACCCGGATAGTCGCCGCTGCCGACATTGCCGTAATCGGCGGTGCTCCAGGCGATGTCGATGCTCAGCGAGGAATTGCCGCCGGCCGTGAACGGCGCGTCGGCGAGGATGTCGTAGGGCGCGTTGCCGTCCTCGGGGTTGGTCACCGAGAAGCTCACGCTCGGGTACTGGCCCTGCCCGGTGTCGTCGATACTGAGAATGTTGTACTGGAAGCGGGCCGCCCACAGCTTGCCGGGAATCTGGTGCGATTCCGGCACGCTGCCGGCGACTCGGTTCTCGGCGTGGCAGACCGTGCACTGGGTGTTGTCGGTGACGACGCCGCCGGGATGACCGCCGGCCGCGCCGGCCGCGAAATCGACGTCGTCATGGCAGCTTCCGCAGGCCTGCAGCGTCGGCTTGTTGATGAAATGGGCGGCCTGCGGTGTGCTGCTGTCGTCCGGATTGTGGCAGCCGGTGCAGTTGCGCAAGTCCTTCGGGAATTCGACCTCGGAGTAGTCGTGCACGCTGTTGCCGTAGCCGTAGATCAGATACGGCGTGCCGGCGACGACGCTCGGCAGTTCGGCGCCGGCGTGGATCCTGTGGATCATCACCATGAAGTCGATCGACTGCCCGCTGCTCGCCTCGACGCTGCCGGGGTTGTGGCAGGTCACGCACAGCTTGACGTCGCGCCGCGCGCCGCCGTGCGCGGACAGATCACCATGGCAGGCATTGCAACTGGCCTGCGCAACCATGTCGCGACCGTCCTCCGGCTCGGTGCTGCCGGTGGACGGCTGCCAGGTGTAGACGGCGTTGTTGACCGTTGGCAGCGTCCCCGAGCGCACGGCGATGGCGACGCGGTGCGTCAGCGTCGCATCGTACTCGACCGCGCGCGGCTCGGTGACGTGCGTGACGTCGGCGCCGAAGGTATAGGAATAGCTGCCGTCGTTGTGGTCTTCGAGACTGCCGCCCGAGTCGCGGGCGGCGATGATCGTTTCCTCGGTGCCTGCTCCGCTGCCGCTCGGCTCTTCAGTCTGGTTGATGTAGCTCTGCCAGCTGTCGGCGTCGCCATCGGTGCCCGGCAGGAGCCTCGCCAGCATGACTTCGAGCGTACTCGCGGGCAGGCCGACGTAGGGCAGGCCGGATTCGTCGATGAGCGTGAAGTCGACCGTCGAGCTGTCGCCGAGGCTCGCGCCGGTGATCGTCAGCGTCAAATCGCTTTGCCCGTTGCTGACCGGAATCGTCGTGCCGGGCGTGCCGGGCTCGCCTGCGGGCCCTTGCTCGCCGTCGTCGCCATCACATCCGGCCAAGGCCCCGAACAACAGCAGCGAAAACACGAACAAGCACGCGTTGCCACGCCGACGGCTATGAAGATACATGCTCCCGACCCCTTGACTGGCAGCGGCGGCAGGAATCCGTTGACGGCACGTCCGATCCCGCCCCCGCATCTGCTTGCTGGTTCTTTCGATTACAGCACGCGTCGATCGCAGCGATATTGACCACGATCAATTTCGCGGATGCCCGCTTGCCGTAGTCTGCGATCACGTAGACGCCGATGCGGCCAATCACCCAGAAGCGGTTCGCCCGCTCAGGTCCGGAGACAAGAATGCGCATCAAATCTTTCGCGACACTGCTCGTGCTGTCGTTCGCGCTCGGCGGTACCGCCGCCGCCGCGGCGCCGGATTCGGCGGCCGGCTGCGCCGCCTGCCACGGCGAAGGTGGCGTCAGCCAGCGTTCCGACATCCCGACGATCGCCGGCCTCTCGGAGTTCTATCTCGAAGGACAGATGCAGGCGTATCAGAAAGGCGATCGCCCCTGTGAAAAGGTCAAGGGCGATGACGGCCAGACGGCCGACATGTGCGACATCGCCAAGGCGCTGACGGCCGATCAGATCGCCGAGATCGACGCCTATTTCTCCAGCCAGGACTTCGTCGCGGCGGACCAGACCGCCGACGCGGCGCTGGCCGCCAAGGGCAAGGCGCTGCACGAGCGGCGTTGCGAGATCTGCCATTCCGACGGTGGCAGCTTCGCCGACGACGACGCCGGCCTGCTCGCCGGACAGTGGAAGCCCTATCTGCAGTCGATGCTCGTCGAATACCGCAGCGGCAAGCGCGTCGAGCCGGAGAAGATGAAGCCGCAGACTTCGGCCCTGTCCGACGACGACATCAAGGCCCTGGTCGAGTTCTACGCCAGCGAAACCACCGAATAAGATCGGCGACGTCCCAGGGGAAACGACTGTGAACCCGGAACAGGGAGAAGACACGCAGCATCGCGGAATCGGCGCGCGCCTGTGGAAACGGCCGCGACGCTGGTTCCTGTTCGGAATTCCGCTCGGCGGCCTGCTCACCTTCGTACTTGGAATCGGCGTCGCCGGCGGATTCGTCGGCGGGCTGAAATACACCGAAACCGATGCGTTCTGCACCTCCTGCCATGAGATGAAGCAACCGCTCGCCGAGCTTCAGCAGAGCATTCACCATTCCAACGCCTACGGCATTCAGGCCGGCTGCGCCGACTGCCACGTCCCGCCGACCCTCTTCGGCGGCCTGATGCGACACGTCCGCGCGAGCACCGAGGTCTGGGGACACTTGACCGGCAAGCTCAACACGCCCGAAAAGTACGAGGCCCTGCGGGCCCAGCTCGCGCAGAAGATCTGGGCGGAATTAAAGGCGAACGACTCGGCGGAATGTCGCAGTTGTCACAATCAGGCCGCAATGGACCTGAGCAAACAGGACCGTATCGCCGCCAAACGGCATTCGGCCGAATACATGGCCAAGAGCGGCAAGACCTGCATCGATTGCCACAAGGGCGTTGCCCACGTACTGCCCGAAGGCGTCTGAGCCGCGACCCGGTTTGGCGAGCCTGCCCGAAGGCGTGACTGATTCAGTGCACCGGCCGGCTCTGATGCAGCCGATCCCTGCCATACCGCCAGATGATGCGCAGCCCCTCACCGAAACGGAAATTGACGACATGGCGCCGCCAGAACAGCCCGCGTTTGTCGCAGACCGTGGAGATCGAGAAACGCGAAATCTCGCCGAGCAGCGCCGGATTTCAGGCTGTCGCGTCGCGACCTTCGGCAGGAGCCAGGCCGGCGGCACGGTGAAGAACTCCAAGCGAGGTTGACGATGCCACACCTGCAGGCCGCACGCGTGCGGATAGCTCGCGATCGTCAGAAAGCCCAGCGGATACATCTCGAACACCGCCTGAACGGCGGACCTTGCGACACGGCATCAGCCGAGCAGCAGGCCGACCGCGAGCAGCAGTAGCGTGAGGTGGATCGTCGCGACGTTGATTCCGAGATAGCGCAGCAGGCGCTTCGTGTCGTCGGCATGGGTGTGTACGCGCACCGCCAGCAGCAGGCCCGCGGGCAGCGTCAGCAGCGCCAGCAAAGCGGGCAGCGGCAGTATCGAGGCCAGAACGCCGCCAATGATCGTGAGATAGGTCGCGATCAGCAGCGCGCCGAACAGCACGGCGGCGCGACGCCGGCCCAGCACGATCGGCAGGTGACGCCGCCCGACCTGGCGATCGGCTTCGACGTCGGGAAACTGGTTGATCAGCAACAGCTCGCTGACCAGCAGCAGCGGCGGCAATGCCGCCACCGCACCGACCCAGCTGTAATGGCCGCTCAATACGAAGGCGCTGCCGCCGACCATCACCGGGCCGAATCCGAGACCCGGTGCCAGCAGGCACAGCAGCGGCTGGCGCGTGATCAGCGGCGTATACGCGACCACGACGAGCGCCCCGACCAGACCCAGCGGTAACAATGCCCAGCCCTTTTCAGCGATGAAATAAAGGCCGATCGCGACGCTGCCGGCCAGGGCCACGGCACCGGCCGCGCCGGCCGCGGCGGCAGCCTCGGGGTGCGCCGGCAACGAGCCGCTGCCACCCGAAAACGGGGTTCGCACCGTCAGGTGGTCTAGTCCCGACCGGAAATCGTGATATTCGTTGAGCAGGTTGACGCTGATGTGTCCGAGCAGGGCCGCGAGCAGCACCAGCAGGCTCTCGCCGATATCGACACGGCCGGCCGAATGCAGCGCCGCCGCGATGCCGAGCAACACGCACAGCGGCGTCAGGCTCAGGAAATTGGGCCGGGCGGCATGAAACACCGGGCCGATGATTGTGCGTTCCATCCGTCAACATTCCCCGTCAGGGTCCAGTGAAAGCGGGCGTCCCCCAACCAAGCCAGCGTACCGGGCGCCAGCAGGCCCACGGTCGAGCTGTCGACCGTCGTCAGCGGCAACGATGCCGCAAGCGGCGCCTGCTGGCTATGCAGGTGAATCCACGCGGCAGGGCCAAGCCAGCGCGAGACGGACCGACAGGCTCGTCACCAGCGTGTTGAGCCACAGCATCGCAGGCTCTCCAGCGTCGCCGTGTCCCGACCGTGAACAGCGGCGACCGCCGCTCAGGGCAGCTTCAGCGCGCGGCACAGGCGCTCTCTGCCGTCCAGTTCGGCGTCGAGCGCCGCCAGCATCATGAACATGCCGGTCAACCGCCGGTGCAGGAACACGATCTCGCGCGGCGGCAGGCGGAAGTGCACCGTCACCGTGCTCGCCGCGGTGGCGAGCGCGGCACGTTCCGGCAGGTCCGAACGTCCCCATCGGTATTCGCCGCGCGCGTTCCAGAGATGCGCCTGCGGACCGCCCCTGGGCGGCTCGGCAAACGGTTCGACCAGTGCCTCGCACATGCGCGAAAAGCCGTCGAGCACGGACTGCGGAAAATCCTCGCGCAGGATGCCGATCGCCGCCGCGCCACGGATGATGCGCGGGCGCTCGTGCAGCAACGCGCCGCGCACGATCTCCGCGTAGGCTTCGACGAACGCCGGCCTGAAACGACGCACCGCGCCGAAATCGAGCAGCAGGAGGGCGTCGCCTTCGGGGGTCCCCGGGCGGAACAGATAGTTGCCGAAGTTCGGGTCGCTCTGCACCATGCCCCAGCCGAACAGCTCGGTCAGGAACAGGTCCAGCAGTGCATCGGCGTAGCGGTTGCGGCGTGCCTGTGACAGCGCCCGAATTTGTGGATCGCTCACCGGACGCCCGCTCTCGTACGTCATCGTCAGTACGCGAAGTCCGCAGTATTCGGGCAGCATCCGCGGTACGGCGAAACGCGCATCGCCCTGCAGACGCTCAGCGTAGAGCTGCGTGTAGCGCCGCTCGCGGCGGTAGTCGACCTCCTGGCGCAGCATCTGCCTGAGCTCGTCGAACATCGGCCGCAGGTCCAGGCCCCTGGGCGTGATCCGGCTCAGAATCAGCAGGCGCGACAAGGTGCGGATATCGCTGTCGATCGCGTCGGCGACACCCGGATACTGTACCTTGAGGCAAAGCTCCAGACCGTCGGATTTGCGGCGGGCGCGGTGTACCTGCCCGAGCGAAGCGGCACCGATCGCGGTTTCGTCGATGTCGAGCTGCGCCATTTGCGCGGTGCCGAGGCCACGCCGCACGATCGGTTCGAGCGTGCGCCACGGCACCGGCTGCGACAGGTCCTGAAGCTGCCCGAGTATGCCCACGGCGTCCTCGGGCAGGAAATAGGCGCCATAGAGCGCGAGCAGCTGGCCGGCCTTCATCACGCTGCCCTTGAGCTGGCCGAGCTGTTCGACCAGCTGCTGCGCCTGCTCGCGGTAGAAGGTCTGATTCGCCGCGCTGCGGCCATCCGCGTCACGAAACAGATTGCGCGCGCTGTGTGCGACGAAGCGCGCGCCCATGCCCGCCCCCATGCGTGCGAGCGCGGCATTGCGCTGCAGCGGGGTGACCTTGAGCCCGATGAATGCCTCGTCCTGCTGCGGGTCCACGGCGCTGTTCATGCGTGATACTGCCTTTGCAGCGATCGAAGAACCGCTGCAGGTCGTCGATGAACGATCGAAAAAAGGCCGCGTCGAACGCGGCCTTTTTTTCCGGTGCTCACCGACGCATTCCCGATCAGCCGCCGAAATCGTCGAGCATGATGTCGTCGCGCTCCACGCCGAGATCGGTGAGCATCTTGATCACGGCGGCGTTCATCATCGGCGGGCCGCACATGTAGTACTCACAGTCTTCCGGTGCCTTGTGGTCCTTGAGATAGTTCTCGTAGAGCACGTTGTGGATGAAGCCGGTATAGCCGGTCCAGTTGTCCTCCGGCGTCGCGTCGGACAGGGCCACATGCCATTCGAAGTTGTCGTTGTCGGCGGCGAGCCCGTCGAAATCCTCGACGTAGAACATCTCGCGGCGGGAGCGCGCGCCGTACCAGAAGCTTATCTTGCGCTGGGTCTTGATGCGCAGCAACTGGTCGAGGATATGGCTGCGCATCGGCGCCATGCCGGCGCCGCCGCCGACGAAGACCATTTCCTTGTCGGTGTCGCGCGCAAAGAATTCGCCGAACGGCCCCGAAATGGTGACCTTGTCGCCCGGCTTGAGGCCGAAGATGTAGCTCGACATCGCACCTGGCGGCACGTCCGGCTGACGCGGCGGCGGACTGGCGATGCGCACGTTGAGCATGATGATGCCCAGTTCGTCGGGATAGTTCGCCATCGAATAGGCGCGCATCACCGGCTCGTCCACCTTGGAGACGTAGCGCCACAGATTGAACTTGTCCCAGTCCTCGCGGAAGCGATCGTCGACCTGGAAGTTCTTGTATTCGACCGTATGCGGTGGGCACTCGATCTGGATGTAACCACCGGCGCGGAAGTGGACCTGCTGTCCCACTGGCAGTTCCAGCACCAGTTCCTTGATGAAGGTGGCGACATTGTCGTTGGAGCGTACGGTGCACTCCCATTTCTTGACGCCGAACACCTCTTCCGGCACGTCGACCTTCATGTCCTGCTTGACTTTCACTTGGCAGGACAGGCGCTCGCCTTCGCGGGCTTCGCGCTTGGTGATGTGATTGAGTTCGGTGGGGCCGATCGAACCGCCGCCTTCGGGAATCTTGACGCGGCACTGCGCGCAGGAACCGCCGCCGCCGCAGGCCGAGGGCACGAACAGGCCGTTGGCGGCCAGGGTCTGCAGCAGCATGCCGCCGGTAGGTACCGAGATGCACTTTTCGCCGTTGATCTCGATGCTGACATTGCCTTCGGGCACCAGCATCGACTTGGCGAACAGGATGATCGCGACCAGCACCAGGATGATGGTGACGAAGAATCCGACGCCGAGAATGATTTCTGTCATCGTGCTAACCGTGGTTGAGGGGGGCGCCGACTAGAGCTGGATGCCCGAGAACGCCATGAACCCGAGTGCCATCAGGCCGGCGGTGACGAAGGTCACGCCGAGACCCTGCAGGCCGTCGGGCACGTCCGAATACTTGAGCTTTTCGCGCACGCCGGCCAGCACCACGATCGCCAGCGCCCAGGACAGGCCGGACGAGAAGCCGTAGACCGTGGCCTCGGCCAGATCGTAGTCGCGCTCGACCATGAACAGCGTGCCGCCGAGGATCGCGCAGTTCACGGTGATCAGCGGCAGGAAGATGCCGAGCGCGTTGTAGAGCGCCGGCACGTACTTGTCGAGGAACATTTCCAGGACCTGCACGATCGCGGCGATGATGCCGATGTACGAGATCAGACCCAGGAACGACAGATCCACGTCCGGCATGCCGGCCCAGGCCAGCGCGCCGTCCTTGAGAAAGTACTGGTAGACGAGGTTGTTGGCCGGCACCGTCAGGGTCTGCACGGCGACCACGGCGACACCGAGCCCGAAGGCGGTCTCGATCTTCTTGGAGATCGCCAGGAAGGTGCACATGCCCAGGAAGAACGACAGCGCGAGGTTTTCGACGAAAACCGAGCGGATCGCGAGGTTGACCAGTTCCATGACTTAAACCGATTCGGTGCGGTGGACGATGTGAATCTGGTAGTCGGGCTTCTCGACCTGCGTCGGCTTCCAGGTGCGCACGCCCCAGATCAGCATGCCGATGATGAAGAACGCGGACGGCGGCAACAGCAACAGGCCGTTCGGAACGTACCAGCCACCATCGGTCACCAGCGGAAGAATCTCGACGCCGAACAGCTTGCCGCTGCCGAACAGTTCGCGGACCACGGCGACGCTCATGAGGATGAAGCTGTAGCCCAGGCCGTTGCCGACGCCGTCCATGAACGAGGCCACCGGTTTGTTCTTCATCGCAAAGGCTTCGGCGCGGCCGAGCACGATGCAGTTGGTGATGATCAGGCCGACGAATACCGAGAGCTGCTTGGACACGTCATAGGCGTAGGCGCGCAGCAGCTGATCGACCACGATCACCAGCGAGGCGATGATCGTCATCTGCACGATGATGCGGATCGAGCCCGGAATCACATTGCGCACCATGCTGATGAACAGGCTGGAACAGGCCGTCACCGCGGTCAGCGACAGCGACATGATGAAGGCCGTTTCCATCTTCGAGGTCACCGCCAGCGCCGAACAGATGCCCAGCACCTGCAGGATGATCGGGTTGTTGTCGAAGACCGGTTCGGTGACCAGGGTTGTGGTTTCGCTCGCCATTGCTTGCTAGCTCCCTCAGCTCTTCGCGACGCGGTCAAGATACGGCTTGAATCCGCGATCCGACAGCCAGAAGTGGATCAAATTGGTGACACCGCGCGAGGTCAGCGTGGCACCGGCCAGCGCGTCGACCTGGTACTCGGCATCCGCTGCGTTGGGGTTGACGCCGCCCTTCACCAGATGCAGTTCGACCTCGTCGTCCTTGTAGACCTTCTTGCCGGGCCAGAGTGCCGTCCAGTTCGGATTCTCGACCTCGCCACCGAGGCCAGGCGTCTCCGCCTGCTGGTAGAAGGTGATGCCGCGCACCGTGTTGCCGTCGGCCTCCAGCGCCAGATAACCGTACATGGTCGACCACAGGCCGTAGCCCTGTACCGGCAGCACGATGGTCTTGAGCGTGCCGGCCTCGTCACGTTGCAGATAGACGATGGCGTGCTTGGGCACGGCACCGATACCGGCAATGTCCTCGGCCGAGGACAGCGTGAAATTGCTGCTTGCGTCCTTCTGCTCCTTGTACATGTCGAAGGTCGCCGGATCGATGCCTTCGACGTAGTCGCCGCTTTCGATCTCGATGATGCGCGATTCGACCTTGTCGTCGAACACCGCGGCCACGTCGATGCCCGGTTGCCACAGGCCCAGAACCTTGAGGATGTTGGTCTGGCGGTCGGCGACACGATTGACCGTCTGAACCGGCTTGAGAATGACGGCCGCAGCCGACACGAACACCGAGCACACCAGGCACAGGATGAACGCGACGAGAACGGTGTAGCTCTTGCTGTCCTTTTTCATGTCGCCCTCAGACCGCCGCCAGCCGCGACTTGCGACGGCGGATGTTCGCCTTGATCACACAGTAGTCGATCAGCGGCGCAAAAATGTTGCTGAACAGAATCGCCAGCATCACGCCTTCCGGGAAGGCCGGGTTGACGACGCGCACCAGCACGGTCATGAAACCGCAGAGTCCGCCAAATATCCAGCGCCCGGCATTGGTATGCGCGGCGCTGACCGGATCGGTGGCCATGAACACCGCGCCGAAGGCAAAGCTGCCGAGCGTCAGATGCCAGTACCACGGCACCTGGAAGTACGGATTGTCCGCCGGCCCCAACCACTGGAACACGTACACCGAAACAAGCATGCCAATGAACATGCCTAGGATGATGCGGTAGCTGGCAATACGGGTGTACACCAGGAAGGCGCCACCGAGCAGGATCGCCGCCGTGGAGACCTCGCCGACCGAACCCGGGATGTTGCCGAGGAAGGTTTGCATCCAGGTGAACCCGCCGGCCTGCACCGCATCGACGCCGCCCTGCGCGGCCAAGGCCAGCGGGGTCGCGCCGGTGAAACCGTCCACGGCCGTCCATACCGCATCGCCTGAGTGCTGCGCTGGATAGGCAAAGTACAGAAAGGCGCGTCCGACCAGGGCCGGGTTCAGGAAGTTCTTGCCGGTACCGCCGAAGATCTCCTTGCCGATCACCACGCCGAAGCTCACACCGAGCGCGACCTGCCACAAGGGCACGGTGGGCGGCAGGATCAGAGAGAACAGGATCGAGGTGACGAAGAAGCCCTCGTTGATCTCGTGATTGCGCACGCCGGCGAACAACACTTCCCACAGTCCGCCGACCAGGAAGGTGACGAAATAGATCGGCGCCCAATAAGTGAAGCCATGCACGAAGCAGGCGAACCAGTTGTCCGGGCTGTAGCCGACGTAGTGCAGGAACACCTGGCGCCAGTCGTCGAGCTGCGCGATATCCAGCGCCTGCATGCCGAGATTGGCCTGATAGCCCACGTTCCAGCAGCCGACGGCGATCGCCGGGAACGTCGCCAGCCACACATAGATCATCGTGCGCTTGAGGTCGATGCCATCGCGCACATGTGGCGCCCCGCGTGTCACGTCCGGCGGGCTGTAGAAGAAGGTATCCACCATCTCGTAGACGGCGTAGTACTTCTCCAGCTTGCCGCCCTTGGCGAACAGCGGATGCAGCCGATCCAGAACCCCCCGTAAACCGGTAGCCATTATCCTTCCTTCTCGATCTGGTCGAGATTCGCGCGCAGCATCGGCGCGTAGTCGTACTTGCCGACGCACACATAGGTGCACAGCGACAAATCCTCTTCAGCCAACTCCAGCGCACCGAGGCTTTGCGCCATGTCGGTATCCCGCACCAACAGTGCACGCAGCAGCTGCGTCGGCAGAATGTCCAGCGGCACCACGCGCTCATAGCTGCCGATCGGCACCATCGCACGCGGGCTGCCATTGGTGGAGGTCGAGAACGAGAACCGGCGGCTCGCCTTCGACAGCGCCGAGAAAAACACATTGGTCACGGAATACTTGTCGCCGGCCGGGTTGAGCCAGCCGAACAGCTCGCGATCGCGGTTTTCGACGATCACCGAAACCTGCACATCGAAGCGGCCGAGGTAGGCGGCCCATCCCGCAGCTCGGCGTCCGCCGAGCACCGAACCCGAGATCGCGCGCGCATCGATGTCTTCCAGTTCACCCTTGAGCAACTGGTCGACCGACGCACCGACGCGCGTGCGCAGCAGGCGCGGTTTGCGCACCACCGGCCCCGCCAGAGAGATCACGCGTTCCACCGAAAGCCGGCCCGTCGTAAACAGCTGGCCGATCGCGACCACGTCCTGCGGGCCGATATGCCAGTTGCTGCGCGTGGCGCCGACCGGCTTGAGGAAATGCATGTGCGTGCCGACCAGACCGGCCGGGTGCGGCCCTTCGAATTCGGCGACGCGCAGCGACGGCAGCTCCGGTAGCGGAATCGAGCTGCCTGGCGCCTTGCACACGAACAGTTCGCCTTCGGTCAGGCGCGACAGCACCGCAAGTCCGTTCTTGAAGTCCTCGGCGCGTTCGGCCAGGACCACGGCCGGGTCGGCGGCCAGAGGATTGGTATCAAGCGCACTGACGAAAATCGCGGCCGGCACTGCGTCGATCGCTGGCGTCTTGTTGTAGGGCCGCGTGCGCAGCGCCGTCCACAGGCCGGACTGGACCAGCTGGTCGCGCACGGTCTCCCGCGCAAGTTGCGGCAGCGCCGACACCGCGTGGCTTCCGAAATCGATCGCCTCATCGCCGTCGACCTCGATCACCACGGACTGCAGCACGCGACGCGCGCCGCGATTGATCGCGGAAACGATGCCAGCGGCAGGCGCGGTGAACAGCACGCCCGGGTTGCGCTTGTCCTCGAACAGCGGCTGACCGAGCTTTACCCGGTCGCCCTGCTCGACCAGCATCGACGGTTTCATGTCGATGTAGTCGGCGCCGATCAGCGCAACACAGCTGACCGGTACCGCGGCTTCGATGATTTGCTGGGGCGCGCCGGCCAAGGGCACGTCCAGACCTTTCTTGATCTTGATACGCGTGACATCCACGGTTTTAGGCTGCCCGGGAAAGAGGGAACGATGGGGTCGCGAGGGATACCGCCGCCGAAGTTTACGGGCTGGCCCCGATCAAATCTAGCAACCGGACCTTTACCCAAGCTCGACGTGCGCAATATAGCTGCCTAGGCACCAACCTTGCCAGTGGCAGCAAGGCCTCAAGCCGCGGCGTGCTCTGCGTCTGTTCGCCTATCGCGATCAGGCGTCGACATGGGCTGACGGCAGCAGTGCGCGCCAGCCACCCTGAATCCCCTTGAATCAGCGCGGCTGACCCTGACGCTGCAGGCGCGCGAACAGGCGCTGCATTTCGGTACCGGACGGCCGTGCCGGCTCTGCGCCCGAGCGATGGGCCGGCAGCGGCTGGGCGTGCTGGCCCAGGCGGGATCGAAGGTCGAACTCTAGCGTCGTTGGATTCATTTCAGGCAGCCCCGGTTGTTCTGATCATCTTCCATGAATTTAAAGCCTTTAAAAACAATACGCAATACCGACTTCTTAAAGTCGATCCGAATACTTGGGGATCAACACTGGAAAGTCCCGCGAAATTCCGCCGACCCAGCCCCTGTGCCGGCTTGACAGAGGCCGTAGAATCCTCGGCCAGCGCTGAACCCGGAAAGAGCTTCATTGACATGGACCTAGACAAGCCCGCCCCACACTTCGACAAGCCCGGCCAAGAAAAGCGTTTCGGCGTGATCGTCATCGGCGGAGGCCACGCCGGAACCGAAGCCGCGCTGGCGGCGGCCCGCGCCGGCGCGCGTACCTTGTTGTTGACGCAGAACATCGAGACAGTGGGTCAAATGTCCTGCAACCCCGCGATCGGCGGCATCGGCAAGGGGCACCTGGTCAAGGAAATCGACGCCATGGGCGGCGCCATCGCGCTGGCGGCGGATCGCGCCGGCATCCAGTTCCGCATGCTCAACGCCTCCAAGGGTCCGGCCGTGCGTGCCACCCGGGCGCAGTGCGACCGCGCGCTGTACCGTCTTGCCATTCGGGAAATGCTCGAAGCGCAGCCGAACCTCGAACTGTTCCAGCAGGAAGCCGCCGATCTGGTGATCGAAGGTGCCCGCGTGCGCGCTGTCATCACCCGCAGCGGGCTGCGCTTCGATGCCGAAGCGGTGGTGCTGACCGTGGGTACATTCCTCGGCGGCCGCATCCATGTGGGCCTCAACCACCAGCCCGGCGGCCGTGCCGGCGATGCGCCGTCGCTGCCGCTGGCGGAGCGCCTGCGTGAACTGATGCCGCGCGTGGGGCGCCTCAAGACCGGCACGCCGCCGCGTCTGGATGGTCGCTCCATCGACTTTTCACGGCTCACGGCCCAGCCCGGCGACGAACCGACGCCGGTGTTTTCGCTGCTCGGTACGCGCGAACTGCACCCGCGCCAGGTGTCCTGCCACATCACCCACACCAACGAAACCACGCACGCGATCATTCGCGAGGGCTTCGAACGCTCGCCGATGTTCACCGGCCTGATCGAAGGTGTGGGCCCGCGCTACTGCCCGAGCGTGGAAGACAAGGTCGCGCGCTTCGCCGAACGCACGGCGCATCAGATCTTCCTGGAGCCGGAAGGGCTCTATACCCGCGAGATTTATCCGAACGGTATCTCCACCAGCCTGCCATTCGACATCCAGGAACGCTTCGTGCGCTCGATCGCGGGCCTGGAGCAGGCGCGGATCACGCGGCCCGGCTACGCGATCGAATACGACTATTTCGACCCACGCGACCTCAGGCGCACGCTGGAAACCAAGACCGTGTCCGGCCTGTATTTCGCCGGCCAGATCAACGGCACCACCGGCTACGAGGAAGCGGCGGCGCAAGGTCTGCTCGCCGGCATCAATGCGGCGCGTGGCGCGGCCGGCGAGGAACCCTGGACACCGCTGCGCGATCAGGCCTACATCGGCGTGCTGGTGGACGACCTGATCACGCTCGGCACCACCGAACCCTACCGCATGTTCACCTCGCGTGCCGAACACCGCCTGCATCTGCGTGAGGACAACGCCGACCTGCGGCTGACGCCGCTGGCGCGCGAACTCGGGCTTGTCGACAGCATGCGCTGGATGCGTTTCGAACAAAAGCGCGAGGCGATCGACAAGGAGAACACGCGTCTGGCAGCGCTGTGGCTCAAACCGGCGCAACTCGCCCAGACCGAGCATGTGGCCGTGTTCGGTGAGGCACGCGAATCCACGGGTGCCAAGGCCCTTGATCTGCTGCGCCGGCCGCAGGTGCGTTACGCCCACTTGCAGGCCTTGAATCTCGCGCCCCGGGAAATCGACGCGGCCGTGGCCGAACAGGTGGAGATTCAGGCCAAGTACGCCGGCTACATCGAGCGCAGCCGGCTGGAGATCGAACGCGGCCGCCGCCAGGAATCGACGGTACTGCCGCTGGATTTCGACTACGACGGCGTCGGCGGCCTGTCCAACGAAGTGCGGCAGAAACTCAAGAGCCACCGCCCCGAGACACTGGCTCAGGCGGCACGGATCTCGGGCATCACGCCGGCCGCAGTGTCGCTGCTGCGAGTACACCTGAAGGCACGCGAGACAAGCGCCACTCGCCGAGCATCTTGACAGCTGCCGGTTTCCGCGCAAGGCGTGAGGCGGAACGGGCTACGGGCCTCTGCGGCTTTTTTCGCTGTTACGCCTGACGCCTTCCCCCTCACGCCTCACGGGCTGCGCCCCAGCGCGGCCTGCAACTGCCCGCCGTGCTCACGCAACCACTGTCGGTGCTGCTCGTATTCGGGCATCTGACGGGCGACCAGCCCCCAGAAACGCGGCCCGTGTGCTCGCCAGCGCAGGTGGCACAGCTCATGGATCACCACGTAGCGAAACGTCTCGCCCGGCGCCATCAGCAGGCGCCAGTTGAGACTGATCCGTCCGTCCCAGGTGCAGCTGCCCCACAAGGTCTTCTGATCCGCAATACGCAGGCCAGAATACGGCAGGCCGAGACGCGTCGATTCCTCGTCCAGCATGTCGCGCGCGGCGTCTCGCGCGCGCTCGCGCAGCGCGTGAATCAGAAAGGCACGCAGCTTGTCGCCCTGCGTCTTCCAGGCGCCGGGCACGTACAGCGCGATGCAGTCATCGGCGATCCGCATCTGCGGCCGCTTCAGGCGCGCCGGATGGACCTCGACGCGACGCGGGCGGCCGAGCAGCGGCAGTTCGTCCTGGCCGTCCCAGCGCATCGGCGCAGCGCCGGCCTCGGGCACGACGCTGCTCAGCTCGGCGAGTTTGCGCGCAATCCACTCGCGGCGACTCTGGAGAAATGCGTAGGCCTCGCGGCGCGGCGCGTGACGGGGGATCACCAGCCGGACCTCGCGTGGCGCGCGCAGTTCGATGCGGATCTGGCGCGCACGCGCGCTGATCCGTTCGTCCACGTCCCAGTCCTCCTGCAGCAGCCATGCACCGGGCTCAGTCGCCATGCCCACCCCCGCCGGACAGGCGATCGTAGCTCGCCAGCTCGCTACCGTTGAGCAGCATGATCTGCTGCTCGGCAGCGGGTTGCAGATGGTCGTCCCGGCCGACGCCCATCATCCTCAGGTAGTACGGCACCAGCGCCAGACGCAGCGTGGCCTCCAGCATGCCGTGGCGCATTCCGTAGTCCTGCTCGACCACGCGCTGCTGAGCCGGACTGAGCCCGGCATGCGGGCCGATCCGCACACTGACGAGATTGCTCCATTCCCAATCGTCGGTCCGGTCCGGCACCTCGTTGCCGAGCTGCGGAATGCCGCTGATGCGCGAGAGCAGGAAGTCTCGATAGGCCTGATGTGTCTCCGACCATGCACGGGCATGCCAGCGGCCGGCGTGTGCCAGGGCGTGCGGCGCGATGCGCAGGCGGCGCGGCTCGGGATAACTCATCGACTGATACTCGACCACGAGCCAGCGCCGGTTTCGGATCGCGGTACTCATGCGCTGCAGAATCCGGACATCAAAGGCACGTTCCGGCAGTTGCAGCAGCTCGATCGGCGCCACCTGCGCCGCGACCACGGACAAGGGCGTTGCCGCGACGTCGCCGACGTTGCGCAGAACCTGCAGGAATTCCTGCACCGTACCGCGCAGGTAGCTGGGTTCGAACTGGTCGCTGGCGCGGTAGGTTCCGGTGTCGCCGATCAGGCATCCCGGATGCAGTGCCCGATAGCGGGCAAGGTCCTGTTCGGCCCGATCAATGCCGCAGTCGAGGCAATCGCCGAGATCCTCGGCGCTGACGGCGCCGTTCCAGATCAACAGCGCTTCGAGCAACATCGCGCGGTGGCGCTCATCCCAGTTCAGACGATTGGCAGGCGGTGGCATAGGCGATCAAACAGGGCGGACCGGCCCACTATACCGGCGCGACGGAGCCGCGCATGCCTCAGCCATTCGATGCGTCATAGCCGATACGCTGAAGCACGCCGTCGAGCTCTTCGAGACTGTGGAAGCGGACCCGCAACTCGCCACGGCCATCGTCGGCGGCCTCGATACTGACCGGATAGCCGAGATGCTCGGCCACGGCGCGTTCCAGGCGGCGCCAGTCCCCGTCCTTGGCGGGCGATGTCGCGGGGGCGCGACGATCCGAGCTGAGCTGCCGCTCCAGGGCGCGCACATTGAGCTTGCGGCGAACGGCGTCGCGCGCCCATTGCAGTTGCGTCTCCGGGGCAACCGAGGCCAGCACCTTGGCGTGCCCCGAACTCAGGCTGCCTTCGTCCACCATCGTCTGCACGGCCGGCACCAGATTCAACAGGCGCAGGAAATTGGTGATGTAGACGCGTGACTTGCCGACGCGAACGGCGAGCTGCTCGTGGGTCATGCCGGTGCGCTGCGCCAATTGGCGCAGCCCCTGCGCCGTTTCGATCGGGGTCAGCGATTCGCGCTGCAGGTTCTCGATCAAGCCGAGAACCTGGGCTTCGTCGTCGGCCAGATCATCGCGAACAATCGCTGGAATCTCGTGCACGCCGACCAGCTGCGCAGCGCGCCAACGGCGCTCGCCGGCCAGCAGCTCGAAACCGCCATCGATGCTGCGCACGACCACTGGCTGTATCAATCCCGATTCACGGATCGATTCGGCCAGTTCGCGTAACCGGTCGGAATCGAAACGGCGCCGCGCCTGCGTCGAGCCGGAACGGATCAGGTCGACCGGAATCTGGCGTATCGATTCGGAGGCTGCGGACATCGTTGCGCGGTAGGACCAGAAGGGAATGACAAGGTGCAGCATTTCGCGTTTGACGGCGTGGGCCGGGCAAATCAGCGCCTGTGCCATAATTTGCGGCCGAGAACTCGTGCCAACCGAGAAATCAATCCGTGGATATCAGCGCCGTCACCCAGCATTACCGGGGCATCATAGATGAGATCGGCGAGGACGCCGATCGCGAAGGCCTGCTGCGGACCCCACAACGCGCGGCCAAGGCCATGCAGTTCCTGACGCAGGGCTACCAGCAAAGCGTGGAGGAGATCGTCAACGGCGCCATTTTCGCATCGGCGAACAGCGAAATGGTGATCGTACGCGATGTGGAGCTGTATTCGATGTGCGAGCACCACATGCTGCCGTTCATCGGACGGGCGCACGTGGCGTATATTCCGGACGGCCGCGTCATCGGCCTGTCGAAGATTCCACGCATCGTCGACATGTACGCGCGGCGCCTGCAGATTCAGGAAAACCTCACCCAGGAAATCGGCGAGACGATCCAGCAGGTCACCGGCGCCGTGGGTGTTGCCGTGGTCATCGATGCGAAACATTTGTGCGCAATGATGCGAGGTGTCGAAAAGCAGAATTCATCCATGACCACCTCATGGATGAACGGACGGTTTCGTGACGATCCTCGGACGCGCAGCGAATTTCTGACCCTGATCCGTTCGTAGCGGGCAGCGGCTGGCCCCGCGCCAAACAAATGGGCGGCATTGCCCCTGAAACGGGCCGTTCATCGAAAAGTGACCAGCGTGCGTATACACTCAAAAGGCTCGGCGGATCGAATTCCCCGGTTTTGGATACACGCACTGCCCTTGGAGAACTCCTGACATGGCCGGCACCGCCCCCAGCGCCCCCTTCGGCACCCCCGACCAGACCGAAGTTCTGGTCGCGATGGAACCGTTCGTCCGCGAGCAGATCAGCCTGCATCTGGCGCGGCGCAACCTGTGGTTCCCGTCGGATCTGCTGACCGAGGGCGAAACCGACCGGCGTGTCGGCGAACAGAGTCTGGCGCGGGTGCGCGAAGACGCGCGCGGCCTGCCGGACGCGATCCGCGTCGGCATCGCGCTCAACCTGTTGACCGAAGAAGGCCTGCCGCACTTCCACCGCCTGATCGCGACGCATCTCGGCAACGAGTCGCCCTGGTCCACCTGGAACAATATGTGGACGGCCGAAGAAGACCGCCACGGCTGTGCGCTGCGCGATTACGTGCGTGACGCCCGCATCTTCGACATGCGCGCGCTCGAACGCATGCAATACGACTACATCGAATCCGGGTTCAACCCGATGTGGGAGCAGGACCCCTACCGTCTGCTGGCCTACACCTCCCTGCAGGAAAAGGCGACCCAGGTCGCGCATGCCAACACCGGCCGCCAGTGCGCCGATTACGAGCCGCAGATCCAGCGTGTGCTGGCGCATATCTCCGGCGACGAATCACGCCATTACGCTTTCTACCGTGCCTGCTTCGCCGAAATCCTGGACCGCGACCCGAACCGTGGCCTGCAGTCACTGCTCAAGGTGATGCCGGCGCTGGCAATGCCTGGGCACAGCATGCCGGGCTATGACCACATGTCCGATGTGGTCCGTCGCGCCGGCCTGTACGGGCCGCGGCACTACCAGAAAATCTGCGAAGAACTGCTCGACTACTGGCGCGTGGCCGAACTCCAGGATCTCAACGCGGACGGACGCAGCGCACAGGAAAAGCTGATGAAAGTGCCCAAACGCCTGGCGAGAATGGGCGATTATCTGGAAGCCAAGGCCGGTCGTCGGACTTTCAGTTTCGACTTCATCTATTCGCGCATTCTGGAACTCGAATAGCGAGGCAGACCCGCGCCGCCGCACCCCACTCCAGGGGCGGCGAGGCCAAGCCGCCTCGGACATCCCGGTTCCGGAGGCGTTTTGCGTACATTCCCCCAGCAGCGTCTGGTCGTCATCGGCGGCGGCAATGGTCTCGGCCGCGCCTGCGCGCTGCACTTCGCGCGCGCCGGCTGGCGCGTGCTGGTCAGCGACCTGGATCCGGCCGATGCCCAGGACACTGCGGACCGCATCGTCAGCGCCGGCGGCTCCGCCGTGGCCTGTGTCTGCGACGTGCGCGACGAGCGCGCCCTGGCCGCGGTGGCGGAATCGGCGCAGCGCCATTGGGGCGGTTCGGATGTATGGATCAACAACGCCGGCGTCTCCCGCAGCAAGGCCGTCCCCGAGCTGAGCATCGACGAATGGCGCCACCAGCTCGATACCAATCTGCTTGGCTGCGCGCGCAGCACCCAGGTGGCGCTGGCGGCGCTGGATCGCGTCGGCGGCGGGCATATCGTCAATGTCGCCGGCCACATCAGCAGCGGCAGCAAACTCGAAACTGCGGCCGACAGCGCGACCCGTGCCGCCATCATCGAGTGGTCCCTGACCCTGCGTGCGTGCCTGCGGGGACGCGCCATCGGCCTCAGCGTCGCCTGCGGCCCCGCTTTCGCGGACCGGCTCGCCGCCGAGGTCTTTCATGCGGTCATGCGCAACCGCTTCCTCATCACCGCTGAGCGCGGCCATCGCTGGCAGAACTGGCGGCGGCACCTGCCCGCCTGACCGGATCGTCGCCCGAATCCTGGGCCAGCAGGCGACTGGCTGCTAGGACCGAACCTCGAAGCCTGCCGAGTCCACTGCTTGAATGCCAGGCTGCCATTGCACCGAGTCCACGCGCGCTCGCGGCGGACCCTCCGCCAGCCAGATACGAAACGCCTCCAGCGCCTCGGCTTCACCGGCGACGAGGCCTTCGACCGAGCCGTCCAGGTCATTGCGGACCCAGCCCTGCAGGCCGAGACGCTGCGCCGTCTGCTGCGTCGACTGGCGAAAAAACACGCCCTGTACCCGGCCGGTCACGATGAAGCGATAAGATGAAGCCATCTTCCTTCGTTGATTGAGGTCCGATGTCGATCTTAGACCGATTCCGCGAAACTTCGACCGATCCTCGCCTCACGCGCGGCGAGTCCATGAAACTCAGCGGGCGCGTGCCCGGCCCCGATGGCCGCAGCTTCATGCAGATTCACCTGGAAATGGAGCAGGTGCCGGGCGCCAACGGCGAGGAAACCCGCTTGCGCATGCATGTGTCGGCAGACTTCTCGGCCCTGACCGCGCTGCCGCCGCCACGTTCCGACGAGCGCGCACTGGCGCCAGCCCGGCGCTGGGTGAACCACGGCCTGTCCTCGGCCCCGGTGCAGAAAGTATTGGCACCCCTGGCCGACAAGACCTTCAGCACCTGGATTCAGGTGCGCTCCTCCACCGCGCCGCTGGACGGCGGCAGCCGCGCGCTGGTGCCGGGCGGGATCGAACGACTCGGCCTGCAATTGCCGGACGACGGCGTGCCGCTGCATGCCTGGAGTCATGATTCCGGCGACAGTCACGCGCAAATGGCCGTCATCAATCTGGACGCGAAGCAGTTGCCGCCGCTGCTGCGCCGCCTGCTGGGTTCGCGATTTCAGCTCGGCGGTACGATCGTGAACGTTGTCGAACCCAAGCGCGGTGATTAGAGTCTGCGAACCGCATTCCAGGCCGCCGACGCAAAGACGTCCACGTGATGCGTGATGTCGACCGAGACCTGGCCACAGCCAGCGCCGCGCATAGTCATGCACCGACCCCACGACCAGGGGGCTCCAGCACTCGCGCGGTAGCTCGCGGAATTCCGCGACGTCGAGAATTCGCGATGCTGATCAAACTGCTCCGCAAGACGCTCATCTGCATGCCGGACCGCTGGGCTTTCCGAATTGCACGGGCGCTGGCCGGCTTACCGTCGCGCCCGCCGCTGCGGGAGGCGGACCGCCGGATTCTCGGCCAGGCGCAGCGGTTCGAGTTTCAGGCGTGTGGAACACGGGTCGCCTGGTCGCTTGCAAAGGGCCGATACCCGTACGGGTACACGACTGGGGCGGACGCGCTGGGCAAATCAGGACTCGGGGTCGGCAGCTTCGCGACGACCGTTTTCGAGCGATCGCTCCGTTTGACGATCGAGCTTGAGCGTCACGCCAGTGAGACGACGCCGACGTGCCTCGTGAATCAGCCATACCAGCGTGTCCGCGGCCTGCGCGTACGACAGTCCGTGACCGTGAATATTGGAAACGCAGTTGCGCAGCGAGTCCGGGCAGCCGATACGCGGGCGCCAGCTGAGATAGACACCGAGACTGTCCGCCACCGACAGGCCGGGACGCTCGCCGATCAGTACGGCGACGAGCTCGGCACCCAGAGTCTCGCCAAGCTCGTCACCGATTGCGACGCGCGCCTGTTCGGCGAAGACCACAGGCGCCAGGCGCAGACCGCCCAGGCGCGATGTCAGCGCCTCGATCAGCGGCACCGCATGCGTCTGCACGGCCGCGGCCGACAGGCCATCGGCCACCACGATCAGCAGATCCCAGTCGCCGCGATGCGTCTCCAGCCGCGCCAGATCGCCGGGCAGCACGCGCCGGCCCCGATCCGGCCGGCGCAGATACGTCGTGCGATCGTCCGCCTGCGAACGCAGCCTGAGGCTGGCCCTGGGCGCAAGTTCGCGCTCCAGGGCATCGAAGTCCACCACGCCGTGGACGGCGTCACGCGCAGCACTGTGCGCGGCCTGAAAATCCAACAGCGCCGAAGTCGGCAAGGCATCACCGGCACGGCCGAGACCGATGCGCGCCCGGGTCGCGGCGCGCAACCGTGCGTACGGATCGGGGACCGGTTCGCTCATCGCCCGGGCTCCGGCGCCAGCAGCGCGCGGACCGCCATGGCGGACGCTGGCGGCGGTGCCAGCCGCCCCTGCGCATCCAGCATGCCCATGCGCGCCAGCCAGGCTTCGAATTCCGGTGCCGGCCGCAGCTTCAGCAGATGACGCAGGCCCAGCACATCGTGGAACGACAGGCTTTGGTAGCCGAGCATGATGTCGTCAGCGCCCGGCACGGCGATCAGGAAGTTGACGCCGGCCGCGCCCAGCAGCACGGCCAGCGTATCCATGTCGTCCTGGTCGGCCTCGGCGTGATTGGTGTAGCAGACGTCCACGCCCATCGGCAGGCCCAGCAGCTTGCCGCAGCAGTGATCCTCCAGGCCGGCGCGAATGATCTGCTTGGCGTCATAGAGATATTCCGGCCCGATGAAGCCGACCACGGTGTTGACCAGCAGCGGGCGGAACTCGCGCGCCACGGCATAGGCCCGCACCTCCAGGGTCTGCTGGTCGACACCGTGGTGCGCGTCGGCCGACAGCGCGCTGCCCTGGCCGGTTTCGAAGTACATGACATTGTCGCCGACCGTGCCGCGCGCCAGAGAGCGTGCCGCGTCCAGGCCTTCGCGCAACAGCGCGAGGTCGACACCGAATCCGCGATTGGCCTTTTCGCTGCCGGCGATCGACTGAAACGCCAGGTCCAGCGGCGCGCCGCGCTCGATCGCCTGTATCGAGGTGCTGAGGTGCGCGAGCACGCAGGACTGCATCGGGATCTCGAAGCGTTGCCGCAGCGCGTCCAGCATCTCCAGCAGGCGGATACATTCCGTCGGATCGTCGGACGCCGGATTGATCCCGATCACCGCGTCGCCCATGCCGAACAGCAGGCCGTCGAGCGTGGAGGCGGCGATGCCCATCGGATCGTCGGTCGGATGATTGGGCTGCAGTCTCGAACCGAGACGGCCCGGCAGACCGAGCGTGGTGCGCATGCCGGTGATGACGCGACACTTCGCGCCGACCGCGATCAGATCCTGATTGCGCATCAGCTTGGACGCCGCTGCCACCATCTCGGGCGTCAGGCCCGGCGCCAGCGCTGTCAAGCTCGCGCTGTCCGCAGCATAGGACAACAGCCAGTCACGGAATTCGCCGACCGTCATCGACGCCACCGGCGCGAACGCAGCCGCATCATGACGGTCGATGATCAGTCGCGTGACTTCGTCGTCCTCGTAGGCGATCAGGGCTTCATGCAGGAACGTGCTCAAGGGCAGATCGGCCAGAACGCGCCGCGCCGCCACACGTTGCGCCTCGCTATCCGCAGCGATGCCGGCCAGTTCGTCGCCGGAACGGCGCGGCGAGGCGCAGGCCATCACCGCCGCCAGCGAGGCGAAGTGATATCCGCTGTGGCCGAAGCTTGCATGGTATTGCGCCATGTCCGCAGTCTGCCAGCTTCCCTGCACACGCCGCATCCGGGCCACGGCAAACCTTTTGCAGGAGGCACAATCTGATGAACATGAATCTTTCGACTGTCCAGATCGCCGGCGCGATTACCAACTTCGGCAACGCCGCGGTGCTGCTCCTGCTGTCCGCGTTGATCGCCGCCTGGCTGCAGTGGTCCAGCGGCCGCCGCGCCAGCCTGCTGTGGTGCGGCGCGGTGCTGCTCTGCACCGGCATGACCGCGGTGCTCAAGACCTATTTCGCGGCCTGCCCGGTGAGCAGCTGGCAGATGCTCAGCCCCAGCGGGCACTCCAGCTTCAGCACCCTGGTCTACGGCGGCGCGGCATTGAGCCTGGCTGCGGGTCCGGACCGGCGGCGCTGGCAACGCCTGCTGCTGCTGGGCCTGGCACTGGCCTGGGCACTGGCAATCAGCTGGTCACGCGTGGCGATCCACGCGCATAGCGGTCCCGAGGTCATGCTGGGCCTGCTGATCGGCGGCGCCAGTCTGCTCGTCTACGGCGTACTCGACACCACGGACTCGCGGCGACGCTTCCCGCCGTTGCTGGGTGTGGGCCTGGCCATGCTGATGCTGTTTCTGGTCTCGCAGGAACGCGGCTTCAACCTGGAAAGTCTGTTCCAGAACCTGGCGCACTGGATCAATCAGCGCACACCGCTATGTCCCAGCGTTCAGCCATAGAGCAGGCCCACGGCAGCAACGATCGACAGGCCCACGATCAGCCCGGCTACCACGTCCGACAGGTAGTGCACACGCAACACCACGCGTGACACCCCCACGGCGCCGATGATCAGGGCCGCCGCCGCCACCAGCAACCACTCCACCGACGGCCAGACCTGCACGCGAACGAACAACAGCGCCGCAGTGCCGTACAGGCCCGTCGCCATCAGGGTGTGGCTGCTCGGAAACGAGGAGCCAAAATAGGCGTACTTGCTCAGCTCCGGCCGTGTGCGATTGGTCAGACGCTTGAGGCGGTCCCCTAGTCCCGCGCCAACCACGGAGCCAATCAGCAAGCACGAGGCCGCGCGAATGTCACCGGCCAGCCAGAACAGTGCCGCGAACAGCGGCGTGAAAAACCACACCAGCGTCGATGAACCCAACGCCGAAACGTCCATCGCCGTGGCATCGAAACGCAGCGACTGCAGACGCTCGGAAAACGCATGCCCGTAACCTGGCGCACCGCTGAAGCGACCGCGACGACGCAAATGTCCCGCCCACAGCCAGACCATCCATGACACCACCAAGGGCAGACAGGCGGCAATCAAGAGGCGTGTGGCGGTTTCGGACATGTGCGGCGCTCACTGATCGGATCGGGTACCGTCATTATCGGCAAGGGCCCCCGATCCTGGATGAACACCGCCCGCGCCTGCCCTGAAAGCGCAGCGCAGACGCTGATGCCGGGCCCCTCAGACTTCCAGATAGTCGAGGATGCCTTCGGCGGCCTGGCGCCCCTCGTAAACGGCCGTGACCACCAGATCGGAGCCGCGCACCATGTCGCCGCCCGCGAAGATCTTGGGGTTCCTGGTCTGGAACAGGTGCTTGGACAGGGCCGCGCCGTTGACGCGAACGCGGCCGTCCTCGTGCAGATCGATCTGGTGACCACCAAACCATTCGGCCGGGCTCGGTCGGAAACCGAAGGCGATGATGACCCGGTCCGCCGGAATGATCTCCTCGGAGCCCGGCACGGTTTCGGGACGGCGACGACCCCGCGTGTCCGGCGGACCCAGGCGCGTGGTCGCGAGCTTGACGCCTTCGACCCGGTCCTTGCCGACGATCTCGATCGGCTGCCGGTTCCATTGGAACTCCACGCCTTCTTCCTTGGCGTTGGCGACTTCGCGACGTGAACCGGGCATGTTGGCCTCGTCGCGACGGTAGGCGCAGATCACGCTTTCGGCGCCCTGGCGGATCGAGGTGCGATTGCAGTCCATCGCGGTGTCGCCGCCACCGAGCACCACCACGTTCTGGCCCTTGACGTCGTAACCCATGCCGGCCACGTCTTCGTAGTTCAGCAGGCGGTTGGCGTTGGCGATCAGGAACGGCAGCGCCTCGAACACGCCCGGCAGGTCTTCTCCCGGAAAACCGCCGCGCATGTAGGTGTAGGTGCCCATGCCGAGGAACACGGCGTCGTACTCTTCGAGCAGCGATTCGAAGCTGATGTCCTTGCCGATCTCGGTGTTGAGACGGAACTCCACGCCCATGCCTTCGAGGATCTGACGACGCGTGCGGATCACATCCTTTTCGAGCTTGAACGGCGGAATGCCGAAGGTCAGCAGGCCGCCGATCTCCGGGTACTTGTCGAACACCACCGGGCGCACGCCGTTGCGGATCAGCACGTCCGCGCAACCCAGACCGGCCGGACCGGCGCCGATCACGGCAACGCGCTTCCGGGTCCACTTGACCTTGGACATGTCGGGACGCCAGCCCTGCTTGAAGGCTTCGTCCGAAATGTACTTCTCGATGCTGCCGATGGTGACGGCACCGAAGCCGTCGTTGAGCGTGCAGTCGCCTTCGCACAGGCGGTCCTGCGGGCAGACGCGGCCGCAGACCTCGGGCAGGGAATTGGTCTGGTGCGACAGTTCCGCCGCCTCGAACAGATTGCCTTCCTCGATCAGCTTGAGCCAGTTCGGAATGTAGTTGTGCACCGGGCACTTCCATTCGCAATACGGATTGCCGCAGGCCAGGCAGCGCCCGGACTGGGCCTTGGCCTGCTCCGGCTGAAACTGCCCGTAGATTTCGCGGAAGTCGTGAATCCGCACTTCCACCGGCAGCTTCTTCGGATCCTGCCGCGGCGTGTCGAGAAACTGGTTTGCGTTTTTGGCGCCCATGGCTGTATGGCTCCAGGTCGGGTGACGGAGGCGGCTCAGGCGGCCGCCCGCACTGAATCGATGAGCGTCCCGATTTCCGCCGCCCGTGGCTTGACCAGCCAGAAGCGGCCGACGAAATCGGCCCAGTCGCTGAGAATCTGCTGCGCCCAACGCGACCCGGTCACCGTGGCGTAGTCGGCGATCATCGCGCGCAGGTAATGCTCGTGCGCGTCCATCGACTCCGACACCACGCGATGAATGTCGATCAGCTCGTGGTTGTAGCGATCGACGAAGTTGCGCTTCTCGTCGAGCACATAGGCGAAGCCGCCGGTCATGCCGGCACCGAAGTTGACGCCGGTACGACCCAGCACCACGACCACGCCGCCGGTCATGTATTCGCAGCCGTGATCGCCTACACCTTCGACCACGGCGTGCGCGCCGGAGTTGCGCACTGCGAAGCGTTCGCCGGCCAGGCCCGCCGCATACAGGGTGCCGCCGGTGGCGCCGTACAGGCAGGTATTGCCGATGATCACCGCGTCCCGCGTGTCGTAACGCGAATCCTTGGGCGGACGGATCATGATGCGGCCACCGGTCATGCCCTTGCCGACGAAGTCGTTGGCATCGCCGTCGAGTTCGATGTGCAGGCCGCCGGCGTTCCACACGCCGAGGCTCTGCCCGGCCGTGCCCTTGAGCTTGAGCGTGATCGGCTTGTCGCTCATGCCGAGGTTGCCGTGGCGCCGCGCGATCTCACCCGACAGGCGCGCGCCGATCGAACGGTGCCGGTTCTGCACGGTGTAGTGGAACATGCCGCCGGTCTTGTGCTCGATCGCCGGCAGCGTGTCCTGCGTCATCGCCTCGGCCAGCTCGCCCTTGTCGAAGGGCTCGTTGTTGAACATGCAGTAGTGCGCGCTGTCCAGCGTCATGCCGGCCGACTCCAGAATCGGCGACAGATCCAGACCGCGCGCCTTGCCGGACTTCGCCTCGACGATCTTCAGCAGATCGGTGCGGCCGATCAGTTCCGCGATCGAACGCACGCCGAGCTGCGCCAGGCGCTCGCGCGTTTCCTGGGCGATGAAGCGGAAGTAGTTGGCGACCATTTCCGGCAGGCCGATGAAATGGTTGAGGCGCAGCACGCTGTTCTGCGTAGCGACGCCGGTGGCGCAGTTGTTGAGATGGCAGATGCGAAGGTACTTGCAGCCCAGCGCCACCATCGGCGCGGTGCCGAAACCGAAGCTCTCGGCGCCGAGGATCGCGGCCTTGACCACGTCCAGACCGGTCTTGAGGCCGCCGTCGGTCTGCACCCGCACCTTGTCGCGCAGATTGTTCATGCGCAGCGTCTGGTGGGTTTCGGACAGGCCCAGTTCCCACGGCGTACCGGCGTACTTGACCGAGGTCAGCGGGCTGGCACCGGTGCCGCCGTCATAGCCGGAGATCGTGATCAGATCGGCATAGGCCTTGGCCACGCCGGCCGCGATCGTGCCGACGCCCGGGCCGGATACCAGCTTGACCGAGACCAGCGCCTTGGGATTGACCTGCTTGAGATCGAAGATCAGCTGCGCCAGATCCTCGATCGAATAGATGTCGTGGTGTGGCGGTGGCGAGATCAGTGCGACACCGGGCTTGGAATAGCGCAGCGTGGCGATCATCTCGTTGACCTTGTCGCCCGGCAACTGTCCGCCTTCGCCCGGCTTGGCGCCCTGCGCGACCTTGATCTGCAGCACCTCGGCATTGACCAGATAGGCCGGGGTGACGCCGAAGCGCCCACTCGCCACCTGCTTGATCTTGGACATCTTGTCGGTACCGTAGCGCGCCGGGTCTTCGCCGCCTTCCCCGGAGTTGCTGCGGCCGCCGAGGCGGTTCATCGCCATCGCCAGCGCTTCGTGCGCCTCCGGCGACAGCGCACCCAGTGACATGCCGGCCGAATCGAAGCGCATGAGGATCGCCTCCACCGGCTCGACTTCCTCGATCGGAATCGGATGATCGGTCTTGATGCGGAACAGATCGCGAATCGTCGCGACCGGACGCTCGTTCACGGCCGCCGCATAGACCTGATAGTCCTCATAGCGCCCGCTCTTGACCGCACGCTGCAGGGTGCCGATCACATCCGGGTTGTAGGCGTGGTATTCGCCGCCGTGCACGTACTTGTGCAAGCCGCCCTGTTCGATCGGCTTGCGCGAACTCCAGGCCAGTTCGGCGAGGCTGTCCTGCTCGGACTGCAGGTCGTCGAAGCGTGAACCCTGAATCCGCGAGACAGTGCCTTCGAAGCACAGGCCCACGATGTCCTCGTGCAGGCCGACGATTTCGAACAACTGCGCGCCACGATAGCTGGAGATCGTCGAAATCCCCATCTTCGAGATGATCTTGTACAGACCCTTGTTGATGCCCTTGCGATAGCTCTGCGCCATCTGCTCGGCCGGCTTGTTCTTGACCTGACCGGCGCGCGCCATTTCGTAGAGCGAGGCGTAGGCCAGATACGGGTAGATCACCGAAGCGCCGTAGCCGATCAGGCAGGCAAAGTGGTGTGGATCGCGTGCGGTCGCGGTCTCGACGACGATGTTGCAGTCGCAGCGCAGGCCTTCCTTCACCAGCCGGTTGTTGACGGCTCCGACCGCCATCAGTGCATGAATCGGCAGACGTCCGCGCTCGATCGCACGGTCCGACAGCACGATCACCACCTTGCCGCTCCGTACCGCCGCCACGGTCTCCTCGCACACTGCCTCCAGTGCCGCCTTGAGTCCGAGCGCCGGGTCATAGTTGAGGTCGATGACCTGCTGCGCATAGGCCGGATCGCTCTCGCCGATTGCGTTGAGCGCGCGGAACTTGGCTTCCGACAGCACCGGTGAATCCATCAGCAAGCGCGCGCAACGTGCAGGAGAATCTTCGAACATGCCGCGTTCAGCGCCCAACTGGCATTCCAGCGACATTACGATCTGTTCGCGCAGCGGATCGATCGGTGGATTGGTGACCTGGGCGAACATCTGCCGGAAATAGTCGTAGACCGAACGCACCTTCTCGGACAGCACCGCGAACGGCGTGTCGTCGCCCATCGAGCCGATCGCCTCGGTGCCGGCCTCGGCCAGCGGGCGCAGCACCTGATCGCGTTCCTCGAAGCTGAGCTGGAACATCTTGTGGTAGGTCGCCACCGAGTCCGGCGGCATGATGTCCAGCGCATTCGGGTCTTCGGACAGGTGGGCCTGCAGGCGCCGCATGTTGGCCTTGAGCCACTGCTTGTACGGCTTGCGCATGGCCAGCATCTTGTCGATGTCTTCCGGGCGCAGCAACGAGCCGGTTTCGGTGTCCACCGCCAGAATCTCGCCGGGACGCAGGCGGCCCTTCTCCACGACCTCGGAGGCCTTGTAATCGTTGACGCCGATCTCGGAAGCCAGGGTGATGTGCCGATCCGCGGTGATCACGTAACGCGCCGGACGCAAGCCGTTGCGATCCAGGCAGCAGGCCGCGTAGCGGCCATCGGTCAGCACTACGCCGGCCGGACCGTCCCAGGGCTCCATGTTCACGGAGTTGTATTCGTAGAAAGCGCGCACGTCGGGATCAAGATCTTCGACGTTCTGCCAGGCCGGCGGAATCATCGTGCGCAGCGCAGCGAAGACGTCCATGCCACCGGCCAGCAGCACCTCCAGCATGTTGTCCAGGCTTTGCGAATCCGAGCCGCGCATGTTCACCAGCGGCGCGATTTCCTCAATGTCCGGAATCTCCGCGCACTCGAACTTCTTGGCGCGCGCCATCGCCCACTTGCGGTTGCCGGAAATCGTGTTGATCTCGCCGTTGTGCGCGAGATAGCGAAACGGATGGCACAGCGGCCACTGCGGCAGCGTGTTGGTCGAGAAACGCTGATGGAACACGCACATCGAGGTTTCAAGCGCCGGATCCGCAAGATCCGGGTAGAACTCCGCCAGAAACTCCGGCATCACCAGGCCCTTGTAGACGATCACGCGGCACGACAGCGTGGTCACATAGAACTCGGTGTCGCCTTCGGCAGCCAGAATTTTCTCGGCGCGGCGACGCGCCTTGAACAGCTTGAGCTCGAACGCGAACTTGTGCGTCCCCTCGGGCGCGGTGATGAAGACCTGTTCGATCATCGGCTGGGTTTTCAAGGCCTCTTCGCCGAGCGCCGATTCCTCGGTGGGCACTTCGCGATAGCCAGCCACGCTGAGGTCGTGAAACTCCAGCGCCTCATTGAAAACAGTCCGTGCATGTTCGCGCCGGGACTCGTCGCGCGAAAAGAAGACATTGCCGGCGCAGTAATCCTGCGGCAACTCGATGCCGAGCTTGGCCGCCTCACGGCGCAGAAACGGATCGGGCTTCTTCATCAGCAGCCCGCAACCATCACCGGTCTTGCCGTCGGCCGCCACCGCGCCGCGATGAGTCATACGCTGCAGGGCGGTGATCGCCGACTGCACCAGCTTGTGGCTGGCCTGATCGTCCATGTGTGCGATCAGACCGAAACCGCAGCTGTCCCTCTCGAATTCCGGCTGATAAAGACCGAAAGGCTGGCGCTCAAACATTGGTGGCTCCGGTAGATGCCTCTCGCGGATCGCTCCGCGTGGCTGGCTCCCAATTCAATACGGCACGACGGCACGCAATCATCCCCGCGAAAACAAGCTGATAAGCCACGGGGCCGGCCAAGTTACGCCGCCGCCTGACACGATGCAAACAGCAGGCCCGAAATGCCGGGCCGCGACCCACAAATCAAAATAAATTCATGTGTTTACAGACAAACAAGATAGCCATTAAGATAGCCATCTTGCTCGCACCCGGACCCTCACGCCGATGAAAACCATCAGCATCGCCGACGCCAGAAATCGCTTCACGGCACTGATCCGCGAAGCGGAGCGCGGCACGCCGGTGCAGCTTTCACGGCGTGGAACGACCGTAGCGGTTCTGCTGAGCGCCGGCGACTATCAGCGCCTGCAGGCGGCAGCCGCCAACGCCAGCGATTTCGCGGCCTGGGCGCAGGCCTGGCGACAGCGCCTGCCCACCGGCTTCGAGGGTGTGACGCCGGAAGAAGTGGCGCGCTGGCGCGAGGACTGAACTCTTGGAAGCGACCCGCTACCTGCTGGACATGGCGGTGATGGCCGAGCTGACGCGGCCCAATGGCAACCGGCGCGTGTTCACCTTGTTCGCGCAGCGCCAATCGATCAGCGCCTTGGCGGCGCCGGTGGTGTTCAAATTGTTGCAGGGCGTGGATACGCTGCCCGAAGGGCAACGACGCACGCAGTTGGCCGGATTTGTCGCCGAACTATTGCGCAGCGGCCCCCCGGTGCTGCCGTTCGACCGCGAGGCTGCGCTGTGGCTGGCCCGCGAAACACCGCGGCGACGACGCCTGGGGCGGCCCTGGAGCGTCATGGAGGGCCAGC
The DNA here is from genome assembly GCF_031846245.1 of Banduia mediterranea. Classification (NCBI taxonomy): domain Bacteria; kingdom Pseudomonadati; phylum Pseudomonadota; class Gammaproteobacteria; order Nevskiales; family Algiphilaceae; genus Banduia; species Banduia mediterranea. The sequence continues at coordinate 72,512 of NZ_JAVRIC010000014.1, forward strand.
TCGCGGCGATCGCCGGCGCGCGCGAACTGATCCTGGTAACGCGCGTGCCCGCGGTTTTCGCCGGCACCGGTCAGCTCGTGACCGAGGACTGGTTCCGGCCCTGACCCGGCTCGACGCGCGGCGGCGGCCCGAGAATCTGGCAGGATCGTGCCAGTGTGGAAATAAGCAAGTAGAGGCCCACAAATGACCGAAGTGTCCACCGAAACCCTGTTTCCGCTGCTGTCCGCATGGCTGGTCGGTAGCCTGATCGGTCTGGAGCGCAGCTTCCGTGGACGACCTGCCGGCTTTCGCACGCACGCATTGGTGGCCGTATCGTCCGCGATGCTGATGCTCGTCACCACTCAGCAGCTACGCTGGCTCGGCGAATTTCCCGAGGACATGCTACGCACCGACCCTGCCCGAATGGCTCAGGGCATCATGACCGGCATCGGCTTTCTCGGCGCCGGCGTGATCTTCAAGGAAGGCATCAATGTCCGTGGCCTGACCACGGCGGCTTCGATCTGGGCGACGGCGGCAATCGGCATTCTGCTGGGGGTCGGCTTGTATTGGGCGGGCATCATCGCCGCCGCGATCACCGTAGGCACACTGTCACTGTTCCATCTGGTGGAAAGCCGCCTGCCAACCCAGAGCTACGCGCACCTGACGCTACGTTTCGCGCGTGAGCACGTACCACCCGAACATGGACTGCGTGAACTGTTGAAGGAACTGGGCTATCAGGTCAGCGACATCGGCTATCGGATGGCCGACAACGGCGAGCATTTCGAATACCGGATGGTGGTGCACACCCTGAGTCGCAGCAACGGGCCGGGCCTGGTGGAACGACTCAATGGGCTGCCGGAACTGCGCGGGTACCGCATGTCACGCACGGGTTACTAGGGTCGCGACACGGACCCGCCGTAGCCCGTTTTTTGGATGTCGGACCCTGTCTTCGCGATCAGCTGGGGGTAAAGGGCTCAAACCAGCCGCCGCGGATCGAACAGGCGCTCGTATTCATCCAGCGCGTAGCGGTCGGTCATGCCGGCGACGTAGTCGGCGACGATGCGGGCGCGTCCAGCCGGGCCTTCGGAACGCTCCAGCGCCTGTGCGCCATCGTGGAATTCCGGTGGCATCAGTCGCGGATCGTCCATGAAGGCTTCGAACATCTCGCGCACCACGCGTTTGGCCTTGCTGGTCATGCGGTGCACACGATGATGCCGATACAGGTTCTGATACAGAAAACGCTTGAGTTCGCTGGCCTCGTGGCGCACTTCGTCGGAAAACGCGATGAGCAGGCCGCCGCTGGTCCGTACGGCTTCGATATCGGCCGGCGCAGCTTCGGCGAGGCGTGCGAGGCTGGTGTCGATGAGATCGCTCACCAGTGTATTGATGATGCGTCGAATGGTTTCGTGGCGCGTCTGCCGCGGCGTGGCCCGAGGATGGCGGCGGCGCACCTCGTCCAGGTGTCGCGCCACCAGGGGCACCGCTTCGAACTGCTCCAGCGTGACCAGACCGGAGCGCACGCCGTCATCGACATCATGATTGTTGTAGGCGATTTCGTCGGCAAGATTGGCGAGCTGCGCCTCCAGACTGGGTGCGGTCCCGTCCAGAAACCGCTGTCCGATCTCGCCGAGCTTGCGCGCGCGTGTTTTCGAGCAGTGCTTGAGGATGCCCTCGCGCGTCTCGAAGCTCAGATTGAGGCCGCGGAAATCCGCGTACTTGTTTTCAAGCTCATCGACCACACGCAGCGACTGCGCATTGTGCTCGAAACCGCCATGCTCGCGCATGCAGTCGTGCAGCGCATCCTGGCCGGCGTGCCCGAACGGGGTGTGGCCCAGGTCATGCGCCAGACAGATCGCTTCGCACAGATCTTCGTTGAGACGCAGGGTGCGCGCCACGGTGCGCGCGATCTGCGCGACTTCCAGCGAATGCGTGAGCCGAGTACGAAACAGGTCACCCTCATGATTGACGAAGACCTGAGTCTTGTATTCCAGCCGACGGAATGCGGACGAATGGATGATGCGGTCACGATCGCGCTGATACTGACTGCGGTGACCCGGCCCGGGTTCGACATGGCGGCGCCCGCGCGAGCTTGCATCGCTCGCCGCATAAGGCGCCAAAACCTGGCTCACTTGGCCTCGATGCGACAGAAACGGGACAGGGTGTCGTCGAGCAGTTCCGGCGTGAAGTCGGCACTGACCACGGCCTCGCCGATCGAACGCATCAGTATCAGCCGCAGCTTGCCACCCTGGACCTTCTTGTCGAGTTGCATGTGCTCGTGGAAATCGTCGACCGTCATGTCCGCCGGCGGTGTCGTCGGCAGCCCGGCACGCCGCACCAGAGCAATGCAGCGCTGTGCTTCGTCCTCACCCAGCCAGCCGAGCCGGACCGACAGATTGCAGGCCATGCACAGGCCGACCGCCACGGCTTCGCCATGCAGCCACTGGCCATAGCCGCTGTGGGTTTCGATGGCGTGGGCGAAGGTGTGTCCGAGATTGAGCAGGGCCCGTCGGCCGGATTCGCGTTCGTCGGCGGCGACGATCTGGGCCTTCATCGCGCAGCAGCGTTCGACCACTTCGGCCAGACGATTGCCGTCCAGCGCCAGCAAAGGATCGAGATTGTGTTCAAGCCAGCCGAAGAAGTCGGCGTCACCGAGCATTGCGTACTTGATGACCTCGGCCATGCCGGACAGCAACTCTCGTCGCGACAGCGACGACAGCGTGGCCAGATCGGAGATGACCAGCCTCGGCTGATGGAAGGCGCCGATCATGTTCTTGCCGCGCGCATGATTGATGCCGGTCTTGCCGCCGACGCTCGAATCGACCTGCGCCAGCAGCGTGGTCGGAATCTGCGTGAAATCGATGCCGCGCTGGTAGATCGCGGCCACGAAGCCGGCCAGATCGCCGATCACTCCGCCGCCAAGTGCAACCAGCACCCCGTCGCGCGGCAGGCGGTGTTCCAGCAGCCAGTCCAGCACCTGCTCGACCTTGGCCCAGCTCTTGGTCGCCTCGCCCGGCGGCAGGCTCAGCACATCCGCATCCGACAGCTTCAAGGCAGCGCAGACCGGCGCCAGATACTGCGCGGCGACGTTGTGATCGGTGATCAGCTTCAGCGGCCTGCCGTGAAGTTCACGATAGCTCGCCGGGTCTGCCAACAGGCGCGCGCCGATGCGGATCGGGTAGCTTCGCGTTCCGAGGTCGACATTGAGTACCCGGGTGTTGAGATGCTGAGTCATGCAACGAATTCGTGGCTGTGCAGGAAGTCACTGATCTCGCGAACCAGGGCGCGCGCGTGACGACCATCGGTGTAGACGACCAGGTCGGCGATTTCGCGATATAGCGGATCGCGAACCTCGAACAGACGCGCCAGGGTCTGCGCGCGGTCGACATTCTGCAACAGCGGCCGATTTTCAGCACGCGCAGTGCGCTGCACCTGCTGCTCGACACCAGCGTGCAGATAGATGACGACACTGTGCGAAGCCATCAGACGGCGTGTGTCGGCATCGAGCACCGCCCCGCCACCGCTGGCCAGAACGATGCCGGGCTGTTCGAGCAGCGCCGCGATCGCCTGCTTCTCACGCTGGCGAAAACCCGCCTCGCCTTCCTTTTCAAAGATGTAGGAAATGTCGACGCCGGTGCGCCTCTCGATTTCCTGGTCACTGTCGCAAAACGTCTGATGACGCAATTCGGCGAGACGGCGACCGACGGTGGTCTTGCCGGCCCCCATCGGTCCTACCAGGGAAATCCGCCGTGGCGCACTCATGAGACCCGCTATTCTTCCGCGGGCTCGGCCACGGTGATTTCACGAATGTTCGACAGGGCGCCGTTCTCGGCGCGTACGCGAACCTGGGCAGCGCCCTCCGTGGGACCGGCTTCGTAACGTGACGTGGCCTCGCCGGATTCGTTGGTCACCTGCACCTCCGGGAACACGCGTTCGTTGACCGAGGTGCCCGCGGCTTGCAACAGCAGGAATTCGACCTCGACGCCTTCGATGGGCTGCCCGGCGCCATTGAGCAAGGTGACCTCGAGATTCGAGAAGCGGCCTGCGTTCGGCGAGGTGTTGACGATCAATGGCGTGGCATCGAGGTTGATCTGGGTCGGCCCGTCGACGAAATTGACGAGCAAGGTGGCTTCCTGCCCGGTGGCTTCGTCCTCAGCCTGCACTTCGACCTGACCGGAATTGTTGCTGTAGATGTAGACCGGTTCCGAGAAGTCGCCGCTGTTGCTGGCGCTGGTGGTGGCGGTGATCGTGGCCGAACCGGTGATCGCGTTGTTGACGACGAACAAGGCGCGATTGCTGTCGGTGGACAATTTCACGGAACTGCTCACACCGGCCGAACCCGTCTGCGTGGACGAGTCCCGCGTCCATTGGAAACGCAGGCGCTCCTTGCTGTCGATGCCGACGAAAACCGATTCGTTCTCGGCCGGTGACGTGAACTGGAAGGTGTCCGGCAGGATGTTGACCTGATAGACGGCGCTGCCGCTGGTTCCACCGATGGTGGTTTCGGCGGTGATATTGACGACCGAATCCGTCCCCGTGGGCGACGGCGGCCGGTAGCTGAACGTCTTGATGCCGGCGTCGGTCGTGGTGTATCCGGTCAGGCCGGATTCAGAGCAGGTGGTTTCCGCGGGCGGCGTGATCGTTCCCGAGGTGGCGCGCAGCGTGACGCAGGCCTGGGGAACCTGGGCGCCGCTGGCCTTGGTCACGGTCACGCGATAACCGGCATTGGTCACGCCCGGTGCGACGTTTTTCGGGCCGGTGATCACCAGCGTCGGCGCGGAGGCCTTGGTCAGCTTGATCTGGAACTCTTCTTCGAGCGTGCCGCCGCCTTCGCTGCTCGTCAGTTCGACCGAAGCGACGAGATCGATGGTCCTGGCGGCGGTAACGGTATCGGGCGCCTGATAGTCGAACTCGACCTCGCCCGAGGAATCGGTGTTGTCGCCACCGGTATTGGCATTGCTGGGCGGCGCATTGACGAAGCCCTGATCCGGCGTGAGCGCGATGAAACGATCCTTCACCACCTTGCCGGAGCCGGTCTTGAGCGTGGCGACGAAGCCTTCGGCGATGTCGCCGGCCTCGACCGTGACCTGCCCGGACGACGCGCCGTCAGGGCCTTCGACCGTCAGAACCAGACTTGAACCCGAGCCGCTGGGGTCGTCGGCGTCCAGCAGTCCGCCGCTGCCCTCGTCGTCGGTACTGCAAGCGAGGGCTGCAAGGCAGACCGTGCTGCACAAGGCAGCACGCAGGAAGGACATGAGGGACATGAAAATTCCGGGAATGATTGATTTGAGTATAGCGAAAGTCCCCGAATCGACGATTCCTTATTCGACACGCAGTCCTTCCTGCAGGATTTTCGGTGTCACGAAAATCAGCAGTTCGCGCTTGATGGACGAGGATGAGTTGCTGCGGAACAGGGCGCCGAGCAGCGGAATGTCTCCGAGGAACGGCACCTTGGTGCTGGAACTGCTGTTGTCCTGCTGGAACACGCCGCCGAGCACCACGGTAGCGCCGTTGTTGACCAGCACCTGCGTGGTCAGGCGCTGGGTGTCGATTGCCGGTGCGCTGCCGCCGGTGCCGGTGTTCACGTCTTCGCCCTGGGTATCGTTGGTCACCGAGATATCCATGATGACGCGCGCATCCGGCGTGATCTGCGGGGTCACGGTCAGGCTCAACACGGCCTTCTTGAAGCTGACCGAGGTGGCGCCGCTGGACGTCGATTCCTGATACGGAATCTCGCGGCCCTGCTCGACCAGTGCCTGCTTGGCGTTGGCGGTAATCACGCGCGGGTTCGAAATGACCTCGCCGCGACCCTCGGCCTGCAGCGCCGACAGTTCGAGATCGACCAGATAGTCGGAACCAAGGATCGCCAGCCCGAAACGTCCCGGCGACGACACGGCGGCCGGCAGACTCACGCTCAGGGAGTCGTCCAGCGTCGGGATGTTGGTGCCGGTGTCCTCGCCGATGCCGATGGTCGAACGCGCGCCTTCGACATTGCCCGAGGTTCCCACCTGGGCGTCGCCGATGCTGCCGATGGTGGACACGCCGAAGCGGGTGCCGAGATCGCGCGCGAAGTCATCGCTGGCGACGACGATGCGCGACTCGATCAGCACCTGGCGCACTGGAATGTCGAGCCGCGCGACCAGCGAGCGAATCTCGGCCAGCTTTTCGCGCGTTTCCAGCACCAGCATGGAATTGGTACGCTCGTCGACCGAAACGCGGCCGCGTTCGGACAGAATCGACGTTTCCCCGGCCAGCAGGGCCGCCATCTCGGCCGCCTTGGCGTAGTTGACCTGAATCAGCTCGGAGCGCAGCGGCGCGAGGTCGACCTTTTGCTGAGCCGCTTCCAGCTCCGCCTTTTCACGCTCGGCGAGTTCGGTCAGTGGCGCCACCAGCATCACATTGCCTTCCTGGCGCATGCCCAGGCCCTTGGTACGCAGGATGATGTCCAGAGCCTGATCCCAGGGCACATTCTGCAGACGCATTGCGATCTCGCCCTGCACCGAGTCCGAGACCACCATGTTGGTGCCGGCCACGTCGGCGATGATCTGCAGCAAGGAGCGCACGTCCACGTTCTGGAACGACAGTGAAATCCGCTCGCCGGTATATTGCGGTTCGGTCTGGCGACGCTCCTCGACCTGGCTGGCCGTCAGCGGCTGCAGCTCCAGCGTGAACACGTTGCCGGACTGATAGGCTGCCTGCTCGAAGTCGCCCGCGGTCGGCGTCACCACGACCTCGGTATTGATTCCGCTGCGCACAGTGTCGATGTATTTCACCGGCGTGGCGAAATCGAGCACATCGAGCCGCTTCAGCAGCGGGTCGGACACCGAGGCGTTCTTGAAACGGGCGATCACGCGGCCGCCTTCCTCGCGAACGTCGACCGGCGTCTGCGGGTCGGACAGTCTCACGATCACACGCCCTTCGCCCTTCTCGCCGCGCCGGAAATCGACGCCCTGCAGCTGCGCGCCGCGGCGCGGCGCCTCGATCGTGGCGCCGCTGCTGTGGCCGGCGCCGAGCAGTTCGAGATAGATCTTGTTGCCGTCGGTACGCACGCGATGCGGCAGCATCGTGGTCATTTCCACAACGACGCGGGTGCGGCCCTTGGACTCGGCCGCCGCGACATTGCGCACGGCGCCGATATTGATGCGCTTGAGTCGTTCCACCACAGCCAGCCGCGTATCCGGCAGGTCCAGCGACAGGCGCGCCGGCGTCTCCACGGTAAAGATGTGCGGTTCCGGTGCCGGCTCACTGAGCGTCAGCGTCAGCAGTACGCGCTCGCCGTCGGCCAGCGAGAAGTCGATCGACTGCAAAGCGCGGGACGTCGCCGCCGAAGCCGGAAGCGCGAGACTCCACAGCAGCGCCAGAGCCACGAATGCAAATGATGGGGTGCGATTTTTCATGACGACGACTCAGGGTTCCGACACGGCGAGTACGGCCGGCCGCTGCATCCAGCCACCAAAGCCGTCGGGAATGATCTCCAGAAGACTGAGCTCGGTTTCGCTGATCTTCAGAATCTCTCCGAAGTTCTGGCCGATATGGTCTCCCGCGGTCACGCGATGAATGACTGAATCCGGTGCCTTGATCAGGGCGAAGCTGCGCTGTCCCGCCTCGATCACACCAACCATGCGCAGACTGTCGAGCGGATACTCCTCCAGCGGCTCGCGGTTGCGCTTCAAATCCGGACGGATGGCGGACAACGGGCTGTCAGCCGGTCCGCCTTCGGGCTCAACCTTGACGAAGGGGTCGCGCCGCTCCGAGTCGGTATAGGCAAACGCCACATAGGGTTCCATCTGCGGGATCGGCTCGATCGCGCGCGTCTTGCGCCCTTTGACCTCGGCCACGTATTGCTGCAGGTCGCTCATGTCGCGCGAGCAGGCGCTCAGCAGGGCTGCCGGCAGCAGTGCCGAGAGCACCCAGACGCGCACGCGGTTCACCGCCGTCCTCCGCGCGGCTTGGTCGCCGCCTGTTGCGCCTGGATTTCGGCCTCGTCCAGATACCGGTAGGTCTTGGCGGTGGCGGTCATGCGCAGATCGCCACTGTTCGCCGGCGAGTTCTTCGGCGCATTGCTGCCACGGGCATTGGCCGGCCGGATTTCGACGTTCTCGATCGTGACGATGCGCGGCAGGGCGGCGACGCCACTGACGAAGTTGCCCATCTCGTTGTAATCGCCCACCACCAGGATCCGGTTCGGAATCTCGGCGTAGAACTCCTTGGTGATCTCGCTCTGCGGCTGGAACAGCTCTTCTTCGAGCCCGGCGGCGACGCGCGTCTGCGCGATGTCGTTGAGCAGATTGGCGACCTCGGCCTTGGACGGCAGCTGGCGCAGCATGTCACCGAAGGAGCGCTCCATCTCGGCGAGCTGTTCCTTGTAGGCATCGAGCGCAGCGACCTTGCGCTGCTTGGTTTCGAAGTCCTGGCGCAGCTTGACCTCCTGCGCGCGCGCCTGCTCGATCTCTTCGGTCTTGGGCTTGATAAAAAACCAAGTGCCGGCGGCGATCACCAGCACGCCGGCCAGAATGGCGGCGGCAATGCGTACCCAGTCCGGCCAGGCGGCGGGATTCTGCGCGTCGATCGAGCGCAGCTCGTCGAACCGATCCTGCAGGTTCATTGCAGCACCTCGGAATCGTCCGCCGGGGGCGCGCCGGGTTTGGTCAGGTTGGTGACCTGAAGTGTGAATTCCGACTGGCGCAGGCGATTCTGCTCGGTGGTCTTGATCACCACCAGGCGCGGGTCCGCGAACCATTCGGAGGCGTCCAGATTCTTCATGTAGGTCGAGACACGGCCATTGGATTCGGCAATGCCGTCGATGGTCACTCCGCTGCCCTGCTGCTTGACCGCGGTCAGGTACACGCCATCCGGCAGGGTGCTGACGATTTCATCAAAGAAATGTACGGTGGCGGAACGTGAGGCCTGCAACTGCTCGATCACCCGCATGCGCGCCAGCAGGTTTTCCTTGACGCGCTCGAGTTCCTGGATTTCCTTGATCTTCTGGTCGACCGCGGTGATCTCCTGCTTGAGGAAATCATTGCGTGACTGTTGGTAGGCAATCGTGCTTTTCATCAGGAACAGGGCGATGCCAACCACCACGACGCCCACGCCCAAGCCTATGCCCATCATGACCACGAACTGCTTCTTGCGGCGCTCGCGGCGCTCGCTGCGCCAATCGAGAAGATTGATCCGGGTGGCCATAGTCGCGCCTCAGACCGATGGATCGAAGGCGCGGAACGCGAGTCCGCAGGCGATCAGCAGGGAAGACTCGTCCTTGGCCAGCGTGGCCGGCTTGGCTCGCGCGGCGATCGTCATCTGCGAAAACGGCGTGGCGACGGCGGTGGGAATGTGCAGACGCTCTTCGAGGGCCTTGTCGACATCCAGCACTTGCGCGCAGCCGCCCGCAAGAATGATCTGGTCGATCGAATTGAACTGTGACGAGGACGCAAAAAAGAACTGCAGGCTGCGATCGATCTGCTGCGCCATGTCACCGATGAACGCCGGCAGCACTTCGGTAAAGTAGGACTCCGGCAGGTTGCCGAAGCGCTTGGCCTTGGCCGCCTCGTCGAACACCATGCCGTAGTTGCGCATCACGTCTTCGGTGAGCTGCTTGCCGCCGAAAGCCTGATCGCGCGTGTAAATGGTGTGCTGGTCATGCAGCACGATCACCGAGGTGGTGGTCGCGCCCATGTCCACCACGGCCACCGTGCGACCCCGACCCCGGTTGGGCATCTGGTGCGTCAGGAACTGACAGGCGTTCTCCATCGCATAGGACTCGACATCCACCACCTTGGGCGTGAGCCCGGCGATCGCCAACGCCGCAGACAGGGTTTCGATCTGTTCCTTGCGGCAGGCCGCCAGCAGCACGTCGACCGTGCCGCCACCACCATCGGTGGGCCCGAGAATCTGGAAATCGATGTTGACTTCGTCGATCGGGTACGGGATGTACTGATCCGCCTCGACCTTGATCTGCTCTTCCATGTCCATTTCGGACAGGCTCGCCGGCATCGCGATCAGCTTGGTGATGACGGACGACCCGGACACCGCCACGGCAACCTGGCGCGTGCGCGTGCCGGCGCGCGAAACGGCGCGGCCAATCGCCTCGCCGACGGCGTCGATGTCTGAAATCTGTTTATCGGCGATCGAGTTGGCTGGTAAGGTCTCGACCGCATAGGCTTCGACCTGATACCGCTCACCCCGGCGCGAGAGCTCCAATAGCTTGACCGCGCTCGAACTGATGTCCAGTCCCAGCAGCTCTTGGTTGCCCCCCCCGAATAAAGACTGAGTTATGCCCATATGGTCCCGACGCGCCCACAAGCTCTGTTTACAGCCATGGTGACGCCTCCCCGACGGAGTCCTAATATAACGGAAGATTTTCTCAAAGCAACGCTAAGTTGCACGTCCAACTATCTGATCGACTTCCCAAAGATGCCGCCGCACCAGTCCGGTGGAACACAATCGAACAATGAACAGCGGAAGAATCGCCTTCTGGACCGGCCTGGTCCTGCTGATCCTCGCCCTGCTTGCAGGCCTGAGTGCCGTTGCCGCCTTCCATGTCGGCAAGGCGATTTACGCCGATGAACTGCCCAGCAATGAGGAGATCAAGAGCCTGCCTCTGCAGGTGCCGCTGCGCATCTTCACGGAAGACGGCAAGCTGATCGGCGAATTCGGTGCCGAGCGCCGGGCGCCGGTGGCCTACGCCGATCTGCCGCCACAACTGATGTACGCCTTCATCGCCGCCGAGGACGAATACTACTTCGAGCACCCCGGCGTCGACTGGCGCGGCTTGTTGCGTGCCGGCGTCAACCTGGTGCTGACCGGCCACAAGACCCAGGGCGGCAGCACCATCACCATGCAGCTGGCGCGCAACTACTTCCTCAGCAACGAACGGACCTACACCCGCAAGTTCAAGGAAATCCTGCTGGCCCTGCGCATGGAGCGCGAACTCGGCAAGCAGCTGATCCTCGAAACCTATCTCAACAAGATCTACCTGGGGCAGCGCGCCTATGGCGTCGGCGCCGCCGCCCAGATCTACTTTGGCAAGTCCGTGGGCGAGCTCAGTCTCTCGCAATGCGCCGTACTCGCCGGCCTGCCGAAAGCACCGTCACGCGACAACCCGATCGACAATCCGGTGCGCGCCGAGGAGCGTCGCAACTACGTGCTCGGCCGCATGCTCGATATCGGCCGTATCTCGCGCGACGAATACCAGATCGCCATGGCCGAACCGATCCATGCTGAATTCCGGCCGCGCGCGGTCGACATCGATGCGCACTACGTCGCCGAAATGGCACGCGCCGACGCGGTCGCCCGTTTCGGAGACGACACCTACACCGGTGGCTACTCCGTCATCACCACCGTGAACTCCACGCGGCAGCTCGCCGCCGTATCGGCGCTGCGCGATACCTTGCTCGACTATCAGGAACGTCACGGCTATGCGGGCCCCGAAGGGCGTCTTCCGCAAGCCCTGGCGCAACAACTCGCCACGGACCCCGAAGGCGCGCGCGAAGCGGTGGTCGAGGCTCTCACCGAACAAGCACGGGTCGCCGAGCTGCCGGCGGCCGCGGTCGTCCGCTATGCGGACCAGCAACTGCGCGCGATGCTGCCGAACGGCGAGGTCGTCAGCGTGGGCGAGGACGGTCTCGAATGGGCGGCCCTGTCATCCAAGAACACACTCACCGCCGGTGACGTGATCCGTCTGCATCGCGACGGTGAATCCTGGCGGCTCTCAGCCGTGCCCGAGGTGCAGGGCGCGCTGGTATCGCTCGATCCGCACGACGGCGCCGTCCAGGCACTGGTCGGCGGCTATGACTTCTTCACCGGAAAGTTCAATCGCGCGACCCAGGCGCGGCGGCAGCCGGGCAGCGGCATCAAACCATTCCTTTACACTGCCGCGATGTCGGCCGGCTTCACACCGGCCTCGGTGATCCTCGATGCGCCCGTGGTGTTCGACGACCCGCTGCTGGAGGATGCCTGGCGGCCCAAGAACGACAGCGGCAAGTTCTACGGTCCCACGCGCATGCGCGAGGCCCTGGTGCATTCGCGCAATCTGGTGTCGATCCGGCTGCTGCAGGCCATCGGCATCAACTATGCCCGTGATTTCATCTCGCGCTTCGGTTTCGACGAAGCGCGCATGCCGCAGGACCTCACCCTGGCGCTGGGTACGCCGACCTTCACGCCGATGGAAATGGCGCGCGGCTTCAGCGTGTTCGCCAACGGCGGTTTCCTGATCGAGCCGTACTGGATCCGCGAGATTCGTGGGCCGCACGACGAGGAACTGTTCAAGGCCGAACCGATGGTCGCCTGCTCCGAATGTGCCCAGGCCCAGGCCGCCATGGCCGAGGCGCAGACAGCGTCCGAAACCGATGATCCACAGGCGACGACCCAGGCACCCGGCGCGATGCGCCCGACCGAAGCGTCCATGGCCGATGACGCTGATGACGCTGATGACGCCAAAGCTCCGCCGCTGGCGCCGCGCGTCGTCGACCCGCGCCTGATCTATCTCACCGACAGCATGCTGCAGGACGTGACCCGTCGTGGCACCGGCTACCGCACGCGCGAACTCGGTCGCAACGACATCGCCGGCAAGACCGGCACCACCAATGACGCGACCGACGCCTGGTTCTTCGGCTACCAGCCCTCGCTGGTGGCTGCGGTCTGGGTCGGCTTCGATCAGCCCACGCCGCTGGGGCGTGGCGAGTACGGCGGACGTGCCGCACTGCCAGCCTGGGTCCAGTACATGCGCGTGGCGCTCGACGGTACCCCGGAAGCCAGCCGCCAACGCCCGCCGGGACTGGCGACCGTGCGCATCAATCCGGAGAACGGCAAGCTCGCCGCCGCTGGCGATCCGGATGCGATCTTCGAAGTCGTCCCTTCGGAAAACATTCCGGAGCCGGACAACGCTGGCAGCGCCAATCCGTATGACAGCGACCCCTACAACCCCTTCGGTCCCGGTGGTGGTGGTGGCGCCTCCGGCAATGGCGATGACTACGGCGACGCCGAACCCAGCCCGCCGACCGGACGCTACGACGAGGCACCGATGCGCTCCGAACCCTACGATCCGGACCTGATGGAGCCCCTCGACGAGGAGCCCCGGCCGATGGAGGACAGTCTTTTCTGAGACGTGGGCATCGGACGTGCGCCCGGCGTCGCCATGCCGCTGGTTTGACGCCGCGGGGCTGGCTTCCGTAGATTCAGCGTGTTCCCGAACCGGAGTCGTGCCAGTGAGCAAGCGTGCCCTTGGCTTCGAACGCCGCGCCCTGATCCAGGAGGCCGCGCGCATCATCTGCGAGGAACAGCTCGCCGACTATCGCGCCGCCAAACTCAAGGCCGCGGGGCGGCTTGGGCTCGGCGCAAAATGCGCGATGCCCGCCAACGCCGACATCCAGCAGGCCGTGATCGAGTACCAGCGCATCTTCGGCGGCCGCGAATACGCGCTGCGCCTGGGGCGGATGCGCCAGACCGCGATCAAGGCGATGCAACTGCTGCGCGATTTCGACGTTCGCCTGGTGGGTGCCGTCGCCACCGGTGCCACCACCGACGCACACCGCGTGCAGCTCCACGGTTTCGCCGATTCAGCCGAGCAGTTCGACATCTTCTTCGGCAATCGTGGCATTCCGTACAAGATCGGCGAGCGGCGCTACCGCTATTCCGACGGGCGCTGCGAAGACGTGCCGATGCTGAGCTTCATGGCCGGCGACATCGGCGTGGACATCGCCATCTTCACCGATGGCCGGGAGCGACGCGCACCGCTGTCACCGACCGACGGACAGCCGATGAAACGGCTGAGACTGGAACAAGTACAGCGTCTGGCCGAGACACCGCCGGATATCGCAGCCTGAGCACAGGGCACCGCAACGAATAAGGGGCGTGATCTCGCGATCACGCCCCTTATTCGACAGGCAGCCCTTATTCGGTCGCGGCGGCCTTCTCGACTTCAAGCAGCTCGACTTCGAACACCAGCGCCTCGTTCGGCCCGATGCGGCCGCCGGCACCACGCTCGCCATAGGCGAGTTCGGACGGGATGAAGAACTTGTACTGAGCACCCGGCTTCATCAGCTGCACGCCCTCGGTCCAGCCCTTGATCACATTCGACAGCGGGAACGTGACCGGCTCGCCGCGATCGTAGGAACTGTCGAACACCGTGCCGTCGATCAGCGTGCCCTTGTAGTTGACCGTGACCTTGTCCTGCGCCGTCGGGTTCTCGCCCTCACCTGCGCTCATGACCTCGTACTGCAGGCCGCTGTCGGTGGTCATCACGCCGTCTTTCTTGGCGTTCTCGGCGAGGAAGGCTTCGCCCTTGTCGAGGTTGGCCTGTGCTTCTTCGTCATGCTTCTTCGCGGCCTGCTCCTGGAGACGCTTGGCAACAGCGGACTTGACCTCTTCGCGGGACTCTTCGTCCATCAGCGGCTCCTGGCCACTGAAGGCATCGTCGATACCGCGCTTGAGCGCGGCCGTGTCGATCTCGTCCTTGGCGTTCTCGAGCGAACGCGCCAGGTCATGGCCCAGCGCGTAACCGAGCTTCTGCTGGTCCGTTTCCAGAGTGTCCGAGGACATGTCCTGTTCCTTTGCGTCGGTTCCGTTGGGGTTGCAGCCAAGCAGCCACAGCGACGCGAGCACGGCGACGACGTACGCTTTCTTCGTCATGTATCCGACCTTTAATTGGGGGAGATGATTCGCAAATTCACGTTGAAATCGTGATGAAAAAAGGAGCCACAGGCTCCCGATGGGCGCAAAACTATACCGGATTCGCCGCGGCGGGGGCGCGGCGGCTGGACAGCAGCTGCAGAATCGTCTGCTGCGCATCACCGCCCAGCAGATCCAGCGCGCGTTCGGCGATACCGTCGATGCGCGCATCCACATGCAGCACCTGATCTTCATCCTCGCGAACCACGCCGAGTTCGATCAGGGTGCTGACGTAGCCGCGGAACAGCGACTTGTCGAAGAACTCCGGTGCCATGCGCCCGGTCAGTACCGCCGCGCGCTCGGCGAGCAGGCGACAGTCCTCCTCGAAACCGGCACGGGGAATCGAGCCCAGGCGACGGTCCGCAGCGAGCAGCAGCGTCGTCATGCAGTAGCGCTCCAGGGTCTCGGACAGCACGCGACCGAGCATCGCCAGCGAGGAAAACGCGGCGCTGTTGACTTCGGGGCGTTGCAGGAAGCCGTCGTCCGCCCGGATCAGCAGGCCCAGATCAAGCATCGTTGCGATCACGCTGCGGACCTCGGCCTCCAGTTCCTCGCGTCTCCAATGCAAAAAGAACTCGGTGCGCAGAAACGGATACAGCGCGCGCGCGCCGGCCACGACGGTGTCTTCCGAGACCTGGAAGCGCGCCCGGAACAGATTGGCGACCAGCGACGGCAGCGCAAACAGGTGTTGCACGTTGTTGCGGTAATAGGTCAACTGCGGCGCGATCTTGCCGTCGGCCCACATCAGATCGCCCCAGGTGTGCGGAATGCGTGACAGGCGTGCGATTGGCGCCGCCCGATCCAGAATCTCGCGGGGTTCCGCGACCGGCAGGATGACCTCGCTCGAATACGGATGCCGCTGCAACCAGTTCACCAGATAACCGATCTGCCGCACCAGGTCCTGCTCGGCGACGGCGCGTTGCGGCGCCGCCAGGATCGCCACCGAGATCAGCGCCACCGGATAGGCGACGGCGGCGTCGTTGATCCGCCGCATCGTTTCCTTGGCGAGCCGGTTGACCGCCTGCGCGTAACCCGCCGGCCGCTGCGGCTCGACATCGCTGCCGAACGACTGCCGCCAGTCCGGCAGCTGCAGGTCGGCGAAGTCCGCCAGCCGGATCGGTTCGCCGAAGTTGATGTAGGCGCGGCCGAAGGACTTGTTGAGAATCTTGGTGGCCTTGAGCAGCCCCTGCGCGGATTCCTTCTTCTTGCCGCCGCCACCGAGTTCCTTGGCGTAGCTGTTGGCTTCCGCCAGTTTGTCGTACCCCAGATAAACCGGCACGATCATGACCTTGCGCGCGCGCTGGCGCAGTGCGGATTCGACCACCATCGCCAACAGCCCGGTCTTGGGTTGCAGCAGGCGGCCACTGCGAGAGCGCGTGCCTTCGGGATAGAAGCTGATCGAATAGCCGCGCTTGATCAAGGCGTCGACATAGGTGCGGAAGATCGTCGAATACAGTTTTTCGCCGGAGAAGCTGCGGCGCATGTAAAAGGCGCCGCCGCGGCGCAACAGGCCGCCCACGGGCCAGAAGTTGAGGTTCACGCCAGCGGCGATGTGCGGCGGCGCCAGACCCGATTGATACAGCGTATAGCTGACCAGCAGATAGTCCAGATGCGAGCGGTGCGAGGGCAGATACAGCATTTCGTGGCCCTGTGCGATTTCGCGCACCCGCTCCAGGCCACGGACCTCGATGCCGGCGAAGATGCGATGCCACACCGGCGTCAGAATCAGGGCCAGCAGCTTGAGCCAGGACGAACTGTAGTCGGCCGTGATCTCGTCCGCGATCTTGCGCGCGCGCGCCTGCGCCTGGTCCAGGGTGATGCCGCGTTCGCGCGCCTCGGCTTCGATCGCCAGGCGCACCTGCTGCGCGCCCAGCAGGCTGCGGATCATGGTCGTGCGCTGCAGCAGGCTCGGTCCCAGCGTGGCTGAACGGGCGCGCAGAAAATGCAGATTGAACAGGCGTGACAGTTTGCGCATCGCCCGCTTTGGATCCTGCTCGCCGCGCATGAACTGCTTGAACGACAACGGGTTGCCGAAGTTGAGCAGCACGCTGCGGCCGTTGGCCAGCACGATGAACAGCTTGCGCATGCGACCGGCCTGCACGCTGTCGGCAAACAGCAGCTTGAACAGGGAGGTTTCGGAACCGGGGTCGCGCCCCCAGAACACCGACACCGGCACCAGCTGCACGTCGTAGTCCAGCGTGGTCACGGCATCGCCCATCAGCTGCTCCAGCGCGCGCGTCTGCGGACGGTTCTCCTGGAGTGCAGGCTGATACAGCACCGCGGGGCGGCCAGGGGCCGGCAGATCGCGCCCGCTGCGATACGGCACCGGCAGCTTGAGGCGTTTGCACAGCGACTGCAGCACGAACAGGTCGGTCCACGAGCGGACCGGCAATACGAAGCAGATCGGACGCGACAGGTCCAGAGCCAGATGCTGCTGCACATCGGCTGGCGCCGTCTTGTACCGCACCCACAGCAGGAACGGCCGGAACAGGCACCAGCACAGCCAGTACAGGAAGCGGGCAATGAAGGTCATGGCGGTTGTTCGCTCTGATCGCGGCTCTGGACGGCTGAGTCTGGAAGGCTTGGTATAGATCGCACACGAACCCCCACGGGGCGCGCGGATGCGCAGTGTAACGGTTCGTCCACCGCGCCCGTTAACCGCCGCTGCGGCGTCGGCCGTCCCGATCGCGTCGCAGACAATTTTCGCGACTTTGGCCGATAATGTGGCGATGGCGTCCAGGCAACCTTCCCCCCAGGAGCTTGAGGCCGCACGCAGCCGGGTTCGTGGACTCGCGAACTGGCTGGATGCTGCCTTCCGCATTCCCGGCACTCGAATCCGCATCGGTCTCGAGCCGATCATCGGACTGATCCCGATGGTCGGTGACGTGGTCGGCCTGCTGCTATCCGCGTCGATCGTGTTCGAGGCGGTGCGCATCGGCGCGCCTGGCGCAGTGATCCTGCGGATGCTGCTGAACCTGGCGCTGGACGCCCTGATCGGCCTGATCCCGGTGCTGGGCGATCTGTTCGACTTCGGCTACAAGGCCAATCTGCGCAATTCCAGGCTGCTGGAACAGCACCTGGACCGGCAGACGCAAACGCCAGCGGCAACACCGCAGCGACGCCTGATCAACTTCGGCGGTCTCGCCGTTCTGGTGTCGGTGATCGTGGCACTGGCCGTGCTCGGTTTCCGCTGGCTGCTTGCGACGGTCTGAAGACGCGGCGCATCATCGCAACATGTGTCCGCCAGTCCGGGGTCGAGGCCAGGCGCCTCGCAGGACTGCACGCACCGAACCATCGCTGCCGTCCGCAGCAGCCAAATCAATGCAGGGAGTCTAGCCATGCGTACCGGTCTGCGAGCCGTGATCCCCACGACTGTCTTCGCCGCGACAGTCCTTGCCGCCGGCCTCAGCGCCTGCGGTGAACCGGAAGGTCCCGAAACACCCGTTCCCGCGAAAACGCAGAAGCTCGGCAGCGCCGATGCTGACCGCTTCGTCGAACAGATCAGCAGCGAGATGAAGAAGCACGCGCCGGTCGACAACGCCGCCTACTGGGCCGCCGCGACCTACATCACCGACGACACCCAGCTGCTGGCCTCCAAGGCGACCGAGCGCTCCTTGGGCTGGCTCAGCGAAAAACTGGAAGCGGCCAAGGCCTACAACGATGTCGAGATGTCGGCGCAGACTGGCCGCTCGATCAAGCTGCTCAAGCTGCTGACCTCGATGCCCGCGCCTTCCGACGCCGGCAAGCGCGAGGAACTGGCGAAGATCGCGGCGAAGATGGAGGCCAACTACGGCGCCGGCAAGTGGTGTCATGAGGGCGCCACCGGCAATCAGGAATGCCTGAGCCTGCAGCAGATCGAAAAAATCATCGACGATCCCGAAGCCTCGCCGCAGGCCCGCGCGGACGCCTGGGCCGGCTGGCATGAAACCGCCCGACCGATCCGCAAGGACTATCAGCGCTTCGTCGAACTGGTCAACGAAGGCGCGCGCGAACAGGGCTTTGCCGACGCCGGCGAGCTGTGGCGCTCCGGCTACGACATGAGTCCCACCGAATTCGAGGCGCAGACCGAACGACTGTGGTCGCAGGTGGAGCCGCTGTACGACCAGTTGCACTGCTATGTGCGCGCCGAACTGCACGAGCAGTATCCGGACGAAGTGCCTGCCGACGGCCTGATTCCGTCCCATCTGCTCGGCAATATGTGGGCGCAGCAGTGGAGCAACATCTATCCTGAAGTGCAGCCCTATCCCGGCGTCGGCGATCTCGATGTGAGCAGTGCGCTGCAGAAGCGCCGCAACGAGGCCTACAAAAAGCGCCTCGGTGAGTTCAACGGCCAGCCGACTCCCGAGGACCTGGCCGAAATCGGCCATCAGGCCGACGCCGACAGCTCGGTGGCGATGACGAAGATCGCCGAGGACTTCTACACCTCGCTGGGCATGCCGGAGCTGCCGGAATCGTTCTGGAAGAAATCCCTGCTGACGCAGCCGCGCGACCGCGACGTGGTCTGCCATGCCAGCGCCTGGGATGTCGACATGGAAGGCGACGTGCGCATCAAGATGTGCATCGAGCCGGACGAGGAGCAGCTCTACACGATCCATCACGAACTCGGCCATATCTACTACTACCTGGCCTACAACGATCTGCCGCCGCTGTTCCAGACCGGAGCGCACGACGGCTTCCACGAGGCGATCGGCGACACCATCACGCTGTCGCTGACGCCGCAGCACATGAAGACGATCGGCCTGATCGACCAGGTTTCCGAAGACGAGCACGCCGTCATCAATTCGCAGATGAAGCTGGCACTCGACAAGATCGTGTTCCTGCCCTGGGGCAAGCTGGTGGATCAGTGGCGCTGGAAGGTGTTCTCCGGCGAGATCGCACCGGAGGACTACAACCGCGGCTGGTGGGAACTGCGCGAACGCTATCAGGGCGTGGCGCCGCCGATGGCGCGCGGCGAGCAGGATTTCGACCCGGGCGCCAAGTACCACATCCCCGGCAACACGCCGTACACGCGCTATTTCCTGGCGTTCATCCTGCAGTTCCAGTTCCAGCGCGCGCTGTGCGAGGCCTCCGATTTCGACGGTCCGCTGTATGCCTGCGACATCTACGGCAACAAGGAAGTCGGCAAGAAGTTCGAGGAGATGCTGTCACTCGGCGCATCCCAACCCTGGCAGGACGCCCTGGAGAAGCTGACCGGCACGCGCGAAATGGACGCCAGCGCGATCATCGAATACTTCGAGCCGCTGATGAACTACCTCAAGGAACAGAACGAAGGCCGCGAATGCGGCTGGGAGACCTGAAGGCTCACCCGTTCAGCAAAGAGCCGGCGCCTGCGCCGGCTCTTTGCGTTCAACGTGAATCACACGCGGCGTGATGCCGACCTACCCTCGCCCGCTTGCGGCATGGCCGTTGGAACCCCTTTACACCACCGGCGCGAACTCGTCCGGGTCCAGGGCATAGACGCGCACGCCGCCCTTGCCGGCGAGCTTGGCGGTGTACATCGCCTCGTCGCTGCGCTGGGTCACGGCAGCCCCGTCGCCGTCTCGGCCGTCGAAGGTACTGATGCCGACCGAGGCATGCACCCGCAGGCTGTGCTCGCGGACCGGGAACGGTTGCGACAGCGCCGCCAACAGGCGTTCGGCAACGCCAACGGCCTGCGCGGTATCGGCGATCGTCTCCAGCAACAGGGCGAACTCGTCGCCGCCGATCCGCGCGAGCACATCGTGCGCCTCGGCGATCTCGGCCATGCGCGCGGCGGCATGCCTGAGCAGGGCATCACCGGCGGCATGGCCGAAGCGGTCGTTGATCCGTTTGAAATCGTCGAGATCGATATACAGCATGGCGCCGCGCGTGCCCTTGAGCTGGGCCCGCAACACCGCGCGCTTGAGCGCTTCCTGGAACAGGCGGCGATTGCCGAGCCCTGTGAGCGTGTCGTAGTTGGCAAGCTGCGCCAGCTTCTTCAGCGCCATCTGCCGCCGATCGGTTTCCAGCGAGAACTTGTCGAGCACCGCGTTGTAGAACATCGCGATGCGCGCCGCCTCGGTTTCCGGCTCGACTTCGATGTGCTGTGAGAACTCGCCGCGTCGCGCCTGACGGTCCATCTGCACGATCAGATCCAGCACCGCACTGCTGGCACCGTGCTCGGCGATATTGAGCCCGATACGCTCGTCGTCCTCGCTGACCCGCAAGGGCAGAAAGTGGTTGGCCAGCTTCAGCAACACATAGGAGACACCGAAGGAATACAGGCCGATCGTGCTCACGCCCAGCGCCTGAATCTGCAGTTGCTGCCAGCGCGACACGCCCTCGCCCCAGCTTCCATCCGGCGCGCACACGGCCACGGCCAGGGTGCCCCAGACACCGGCGAACAGATGCACCGGCACCGCGCCCACTGCGTCGTCGATCTGCAGGCGTTCCAGCATCTGCATGCCGAGCACGCAGACCAGACCACCAACGGCGCCCACCAGCAAGGCCGCGGCCGGCGACACGATATGACAGTTGGCGGTGATCGCGACCAGACCGGCAAGCACGCCGTTCATGATCTTGTCCACCGCTGGCCGGCCCATCGTCCGCCAGGTCAACACCCCGGCGGCGATGCCGCCGGCCGCGGCGCCGAGAGCCGTATTGACGATGATCAGCGGCACGTCGGCGGTGAAACCCAGCGTGCTGCCACCATTGAAACCGAACCAGCCGACCCACAGCAGAAACACGCCCAGCGTCGCCACCGGCAGGTTGTGACCCTCGATCGGCCGACCGTTCGGCCCGAAGCGACCGACCCGCGGGCCGATGATCATCAGGCAGGCCAGCGAGGCCCAGCCGCCGACCGAATGCACCACGGTGGACCCGGCGAAGTCGATGAAGCCGAGCTGCGCCAGCCAGCCGCTGGCGGTCCCTTCGAGCGCGCCACCCCAGGCCCAGTGGCCGATCACAGGGTAGACCAGCATCGACACCACCAGTGCCGACACACAATACGCCGAGAACCGCATGCGCTCGGCAACGGCGCCGGAGATGATGGTCGTGGCGGTGCCGCAGAACGCGAGCTGGAAGATGAAGAACACGTACATCCACGGCGACACCTCGCCGAACAGCATATCCGGCGTGGTGCCCACGAGGCCGTGCCAGCTGGCACCGAACATCAGGCCGAAACCGACCAGGCCGAACAGGACCGAGGCGATACAGAAATCGATGAGATTCTTGAACGCCACGTTGATGCTGTTCTTGGCGCGCACCAGACCGGACTCGACGCAGGTGAAGCCGGCCTGCATCGACACCACCAGCACGGCGCAGATCAGCATCCAGAACTGGTCGAATGTGTTGTGGTCAATCGGCATGAATCAAGTGATCGCCTGTCTGGAAGTATTCGGAGCACGGACACACCCTGCGCCGTCGCGGGCGGGATTCTTGCTGCGCGTGAGTCCGCGAAACCACAATGCAGACGCTGATGGCGAAGCTTCGAAAAAACACGAGCGGATGCATCCTTGCCGCCTGCACGGTGCTGGCCGGCTTCACCGCATCGGCGCAGGAACAGGCAAGGCCCGGCTTCGAGAATGCACCCACCATCCCGCCCAACGCGGCCACGGTGGGTGAATGCGCGTCTTCGGCCGACGCACGGCTCGATTCGGCCTCCGAAACACCGGACGTCGCCATCGACGAGGCCGTGCTTTCGCAAGCTTTTCGTGAACTCGGCAGGGCTGCCGGTACGGCCGACCCGGCCTGCGTGCCCGCCCTGCGCGCTCGATTGCACGCGCTTCGCCGGCTCGGCGATCGGGCGGAACTGGCCGCATTCGACGAGGGGACCACGATCGCCGAGGCGCTGCGCCAACAGGCGCCGCAACTCGAACTGAAGGCCGGCGACGTGCTGCTGCTGCGCAGCCCACAGGTGGTGTCGGCGGCCGTAGGCCAGATCGGCCTGTCCGGCAGCGATTTCTCGCATGCGGCGATCATCGGTCTCGCACCGGTATGGCGCACGCTCGACGTGGTCGAGGCGCTGGCCGGCGACGGTGTGCGCGCCGAAGCACTGGAGGAATGGCTGGACAAGCCATTCGTGCGTTTCGCAGTACTGCGACATCGCGTCCCCGAGATTGCGCAGCAGGCCGCCGTCGCCGCCTACACCGACGCCAGCGAACGTGTCGCGGACGATCTCTGGTACGACTTCAAGTTGATCCTCGACGACAGCCAGCGCCTCTACTGCACCGAGGTGATCCGTCAGGCCTATGCGCGCGCGGCGCCGCAGGCCGCGCCGGTGCCGCAGCACCTGTCGAACGTCGGCGCCCTGGTCGAAACCTTCCCGATGCAGGAACTCGGCGCCACCGGCCGCGAAGTGTTCCTGGCCGACGACCTGCAACTGGACCCGCGTTTCGAGACGATCCTGGAATTGCGCGCACCCGCCGCCGTGGCACGCAGCGAGCGCATGGACCAGGCGTTTCGCGCAATCTTCGCGCGCCTGCGCGGACCGCAGCGCGAAGCGGCGCTGGCCGAGATCGACGCGGCGATACCACCCGGCCCACTGGCCGTGACCTACGCCTTCGGCGGCGGCTACTTCGAATACCAGCGCCTGCCGCCGGCCTCACGCGGCCGGATCGCCGGGCTTGCGAATCTGGTGACGCAGCGGATGAAGGCGGAGGATTCGGAGCGCTGAGCGCCGTTCCCGCGTCTAACTGCCGCAGGAGGCACCCCGCAGAATGAACCTGCTGCGGCATGGCCGTTGCCCTCACCCACCGCTCGCTGCGCGAGCTTTGTTTATAGAAAGGGCAGGATCGGTCCGGCCGGCACGATGCCGCTAGGATTGATCTGCCTGTGGCTGCTGTAATAGTGCTGCTTGATGTGCCTGAAGTTCACGGTGCTGCCGATCTGCGGAATTGCGTACAGGCGCTCCAGATAGGCTTCGAGCCGCGCATAGTCCTTGATCCGCCGCAGATTGCACTTGAAGTGGCCGTGATAGACGGCATCGAAGCGGATCAGCGTGGTGAACAAGCGGATGTCGGCCTCGCTGAGCTGTTCGCCGACCAGCCAGTCGCGGCCCTTCAGGTGCGTCTCCAGCCAGTCGAGCGCGCAAAACAGTTCGCCGACCGCTTCATCGTAGGCCGCCTGCGTGCTCGCGAAGCCGGCCTTGTAGACCCCGTTGTTGACCTGATCGTAGACGCGCGCATTGACCGCATCGATCTGCTCGCGCCGTTCGGCCGGATACAGGTCATGCAGGTCCCGATTGGCGTAAGCATCGAAGGCGCGATTGAGCATTCGCAGCAGATCGGCCGATTCGTTGTTGACGATGCTGCCGTGGCGCCTGTCCCACAGCACCGGCACGGTCACGCGACCGGAATAATCCGGTTTGGCGCGCACATAGAGCTCATGCAGATGCCGGGCGCCGAACAGCGGGTCGGGAATGCAGTCGCGGCCGTCGCTGAAACTCCAGCCCTGCTCGCCCATATAAGGATCGACGATCGATACCGGAATCGCCTCTTCCAGGCCCTTGAGCGCGCGTACGATCAGCGTGCGATGCGCCCAGGGGCAGGCCAGTGACACGTACAGCCGGTAGCGCCCCGGTTCAGCCGGATAGCGCGCATCGGGATCGGTTTCCACGCTGTCGCGGAACGAGGAGTCCCAGCGCACGAAGCGACCCTCGTTGTTGTCGGTGTCGTATCCAGCCTGCTGCCAGATCCCATCAACCAGCTTGCCCATGGGCTCGCTCCTGTTCGTGTCTGGACTCGACGGTGCCAGCCGCGCCTGAATCGGGCTTGAGCGGCTTGTATGGTCTATCCCGCGTCCCGCTCCGATTCGAGCGCCGCGACCCGTGCTTCGAGGGCATCGATGCGGGCAAGCAGGGTGGCGCTGTCGGTGCCGCCCCGGCTGTTGCCGCCGGATACCGGTTCGGCAGGAATCGCATCCTCGCCGCACAGCAGATGGGCGAAGCGCGACGCGGCCTGCCCCGGTGCGCGCGGCAACTGCTTGACCAGCGGCTCGGCTCGATCGCTCAGCAGCTCCAGTGCTTCGTCGACGCCGGCGGCATCGCCCGGGCCACCCAGGGCGCTGGCGTTGCTGCGCAGCTCCGCGGCGGTCTGCGGGCCGCGCAGCATCAGCGTGACCAGCAGCGCCATGGTCGGAGCCTTGAGCAGCATCTGGTGCTGGAACTGCTGGCGCCATTTCGGCACGCGGCCGCTGTAGTCGTCACGCGTGGCGAACTTCATGGCTTCGAGGTCCGCCAGGGCGCCGCCGACGTCGCGTTCGCTCAGGCTCATGATCGGATTGCGCACGGTCTTCTGGTTGCAGGCGGCCATGATCGCGTTGACGGTCATCGGGTAGTACTGCGGCGTGGTGATCGATTTCTCGACGAGCGAGGCGATCACACGGGCCTGGGCGGGCGTCAGCAAGGGGTCGGACATGGAGGCTCGGCTATGGCGGGGTCGTGGCGCGATCTTAGGGCAGCGACGAGGCCGGTCAAGCCCGCTCGATGGGCGACTCCGCACGCAGCGGCCTTTCGCGCGACAAACGTCATGGTCGTTGTGGGATCATGGCCGCACCGCAAGAGCGGATATGACGGCAGGGATGGAACGAACCTCGACACGAGGCGCGTTCCTGCGGAACCAGCCAGGTCTCGGGCCTGGTCGGTTCACGCCAAGAGGACAAGCAATGACCACTGCCCGACTGCAAACCGCGGGTTCGCGGCCGTCGGCTGCGGCCGCTGCTGCCCTTCGCGATGACGGGCCTGTTCGGCCTGAATCCGGCCGCGCGCGCCGAAGCGCCCGATGCCGACGACGCGACACAAGGGCAACGGCCATGCCGCAGCAGATTCATTCTGCGGGGTGCCGCTTGGCGGCATGGCCGTTAGACGATCAGCCGGCGCACTTGCGCGATTCGTTCAAAACGCTTCGAATCGTCGGTATCCGCAGGCTCGCACGCCTCGCGTCGGCCGCATTCGAACCACTGAGGAGAGAACCATGAGCGCGATATTGTCGATCGACCAGGGAACCACCAGCACGCGTGCCATCGTGTTCGACCGCGAAGGGCGCAAGCTCGGCAGCGCGCAGCGCGAACTGGAACAGTCCTACCCGCATTCCGGCTGGGTCGAGCACGACCCGGAACAGATCTGGGCCGACACCGTGGAATGCCTGCGCGGCGCGCTCAAGGACGCCGATCTGTCGGTCGGCGACATCGCCGCCTGCGGCATCACCAACCAGCGCGAAACCACCGTGGTCTGGGACCGCAAGACCGGCAAGCCGATCTATCCGGCGATCGTCTGGCAGGACCGGCGCACCTTCGAGTGGTGCAAGCAGCGCAAGTCCGACGAACGCGACGCCTGGATCGCCGACCGCAGCGGCCTGCTGCTGGACCCGTACTTCTCGGCCACCAAGGTCGGCTGGATACTCGACAACGTGGACGGCGCGCGTGAACGTGCCGAACGCGGCGAACTGGCCTTCGGCACCATCGATTGCTGGTTGATCTGGAACATGACCGGCGGCGAACGTCATGTCACCGACGCCACCAATGCCTGTCGCACGATGCTGTTCAACGTGCGCACCCAGGACTGGGACGAAGATCTGCTGGAATTCTTCGGCGTGCCGCGCGCGCTATTGCCGGAGGTGCTCGACAGCGCCGCCGAGTTCTGCCGCATGGACGCAGACATACTCGGCGAGCCCTTGGTGGTCGGCGGCGTGGCCGGTGATCAGCAGGCCGCGACCATCGGGCAGGCCTGTTTCGAGCCCGGCATGATCAAGTCCACCTACGGCACCGGTTGTTTCATGGTGCTCAACCTCGGCAAGGAATTCGTGCGCTCGGAGCATCGCCTGCTGACGACCACGGCCTACCGGCTCAACGGCGAGGTCACGTATGCGCTGGAGGGCAGCATCTTCATCGCCGGCGCCGCGGTGCAGTGGCTGCGCGACGCGGTGAAGCTGATCGAGCACGCGGCGGATACCGAAGACCTCGCCAAATCACTGCCGGACAATCGCGGCGTGTATCTGGTGCCGGCCTTCACCGGCCTCGGCGCGCCGTACTGGGACCCGGAGGCACGCGGCGCCATCTTCGGCCTGACGCGCGATACCGGATTCGCCCACATCGCCCGGGCCGCGCTGGAATCGGTCTGCTACCAGACGCGTGATCTGATCGAGGCCATGGGCAAGGATGCGAAGCCGCCGCACGAACTGCGTGTCGATGGCGGCATGGTGGTCAACGACTGGCTGACGCAGTTTCTCGCCGACACGCTGAAGATTCCGGTGGAACGGCCGCAAGTCGTGGAAACCACGGCGCTGGGTGCCGCTTACCTGGCCGGCCTGCACGCCGGAGTCTACGAGTCGCTGGACGATATCGCCCAACTCTGGAAGCTCGAGCGTCGCTTCGAGCCGGTGCAGTCGCCGGAACAGTCCGACACCAATTACGCCGGCTGGCTCAACGCCGTGAAGCGGGTGCGCACCGCCGACTGAGATGCCGAAGGGCCGCGCGGCGGCGCGGAAATCTGCGGATCGCCGGCTCCGCAAACCGGCGTCAGGTAGCGCCGCCTGCGGACGCAGCGCCATACAGCGCCTCGATCTCCACCAGCAGTTCGCGGCGACAGACCTCGCCTTCCAGCACCCACAGCGGAACGGCCTCGCCAAAGCGCTCGCGCACGCGCTGCGCGACGCGGGCAGCGTCCGCCGCGCGGCGGACATAGACCGTAAGCGCTTTGGCCACCATCGCCTCG
The DNA here is from genome assembly GCF_031846245.1 of Banduia mediterranea. Classification (NCBI taxonomy): domain Bacteria; kingdom Pseudomonadati; phylum Pseudomonadota; class Gammaproteobacteria; order Nevskiales; family Algiphilaceae; genus Banduia; species Banduia mediterranea. The sequence goes on from NZ_JAVRIC010000014.1 coordinate 99,822, forward strand.
GCATGGCCTGCACGGCGCGCGGCCTCGGCCGCCAGCACCGACAGATTGCGGTGAATCTCGTCGAGTTGTTCCAGCACGTCGCCGGCGTGCAGGCTGCGATGTCCGACGATGCTGGCGGTGCCGGACACATACAGCCGATCGCCGCCGCGGCTGCGGTGCAGCGTCGCGCGCGAGAAGCTCGGACTGCGCGGACCGTATTCGCGCGGATAGCGAAATGCGCTGGTCTGGCGCGGATTCTCGACCTGGAGCCCGCGCCGGCGTGAAGCCAGCCACACCAGTTGCAGGCCGCGCGCATGCGTGCCGATCGCGGTGGCCGCCGGCAGACGCGCTTCGATGCCCTGCGCCAGTTCCCAGGCCTCGTAGCGGCCCAGGGCGAAACGTCGGTAGCGCTCGTTGTCGCCCGCGCCTTCGGTGATTCCGGCCATGAAGTTCCAGACGCGCAGCAGCGCCGGATAGTCGCTGCCGGCCTGAAATGCGGCGATGCGCCGATACGCCTCGGCCGCCAGTGCCCGCCAGTCACCATCGGGCGGATCGTCGAGGTTCAGGCGTGCCAGCAGCACCTCGCTGTTGTCGGCGCATTCGATACCCGCGACATGGCGACGCCGCACCGGTGTATCGCTCAGCCAGGTCTGCGTGTCCGGCCCGGACAGCACTCGCAGCGGAACCGCGATCACATGCGGTGAACGTACCTCATCGGCGCCGAAGCGCCACTGCGCGAGGCAATAGGCACCGCATGGCGTCTCGGGCGCGGCGCTGATGTGAAACGGGGGATTCATTGGCGCGCATTGTAAGCGCAGGGCGCTGCAGTCGCTGTGAACAGGCCGCCGACAGGTCTGCTGACATTCCGTGGGCGAGCGATCTCGATCCGGTTCGGGAGGTCGGCAAGGACCTGCGCCTTGCCAGCGTGCTCGATCCCTACGGTAATCGGCTGTCGATCATTCAGAACCCCCTGCTCGATCCGAAGAAGCTGGCCTGCCCAGACGATGCATCGCGCCGACCGGCTGTTCCAGCTCGTTCGGTACCTGCGCGGTCGGCGTGTGACCACGGCCGCGCAGCTGGCCGAGCGTCTGGAGGATTTCCTGCGCGCGGTGCGCGCAGATTGCGCGCAGAAAGCGGGTAAGCAAGCCCTGATTCACCTGTCGTGGAGTAAGCTGGGCGCCGAATTCTGCGGAGCCCCACATGCAAGCGGACGACAAGCGCAGCCTCAAGCCTGCGGACGCGCTCAAGCGCCGCAGCCGCGGCTGGTTGGTGATTTCGATCGGCCTGATCGCGGTCGGCGCCGTGGCGGTTGCCCTGCCCGTGGTCGCCGGACTGGCGACCACGCTGCTGATCGGCTGGCTGCTGGTGTTGGCCGCGTTCGCGCACTTCGTGATCACTTTCGAGCCGCAACGCCTCGGCAGCCGGATCTGGCATGCGCTGGTCGCGGTGCTGTACGGGCTGGTCGGCACCTATCTGCTGCTGCATCCGGCAGCCGGGCTGATGTCGCTGACGCTGTTGTTCGCCGTGATGCTGATCGCTGCGGCGATCTTCCGTGTGGCCGCCTATCTGCGACTGCGCCATCTGCGCGGCGCCGGCTGGCTGCTGCTGGATGCCTTGCTCAGCGTGGTGCTGGGCCTGCTGATCGGTTCGCAGTACCCGCAGAGCAGCGAATGGGCGGTCGGCATGCTGATCGGCGTGTCGATTCTCGCCAATGGGCTCAGTGGGCTGATGTTCTCGCTGGCGGCGCGGCGCTATGCCGAGTCGCTGGACGAACCCGGCCATTCGGCATCACTCTGAGATGCCGGACAACGCGAGAGATCCCGACATGAAACCATCAATCAAGCAGACCACGCTCGTCGCCGCCCTCGCACTGATGCTCGGCGCCTGCGCCAGCAAAGGGCCGATCATCGACACTCAGGGCGTGGACATGAGCCGCTACGACCAGGATCTGGCGCAGTGCGAAACCTATGCGAGCCAGGTCAACACCGGCGAGCAAGCCGGCAAGAGCGCCGCGGCCGGAGGGGTGCTCGGCGCGATCTTCGGCGCCATCGTCGGTGACAGTTCAACCGTGGCCAAGGGCGCTGGCGTCGGCGCCGTGGCCGGTGGTGCGCGCGGCGCGGCCGGCGGTGAGCGGGAGAAGGACCAGGTGGTCAAGAACTGCCTGCGTGGACGCGGTTACAAGGTCTTGAACTAGGCTTGAGTTCTGAAAGTAATCGACCTGATTCTTCCAACGTCATTTCCGCGCGAGAATGAATTCTCAGTAATATACTGAATATAAATGTAAATTTATCGAAACTTTGACCTGTGCAGGAACTGTGCAGATCATTTCGGTTCTGTGAAGCTGTTTGCATCATGTTCTGACCCCTTGGGGCGACGATAGCAACCGCAATTACCTCCCGATGGCTGTACTCCCGGCAGTGCCGTCGTTTCGCCCGGGGCAGATGGTACGTCTCGATACCGGACACAGTTGAAGCGCCACCTTCTGCAGCATCTCCGGCGCCACCGGTGGTATCGACGCCCACCTCGGCGTGTTGGCCCGGTAAAGAATTCGCACCGGCAGCAGCTTCGCCAGTTTCACCCGATCGCGCCCGCTTCCAGGGAACGGAGGTAGCGCATCACTGCCTCGGCCTTCCCCTCGGAAACCAAGCGGTCAGCCGTCTTCCGGTCGAAGTCCCGGATCGGATGGTTCTTGAACCAGAACAGCGCCTCATCGACACCCCCACGTAAATCGGCGGCGGCCTGTAACACGCGGACCGCATCGCGCATGTAGCCCTGTAGGTCCGGCGAATACGGGTTGTTACGCACCGTGTTCCGATGGACATGTGCCAGCTCGGCAACCACCTGTAGTGGGTAATCCAGCAGCTCGGCGAACTTCGTCGGCGAAATGTTTGCCGGTCGCATGTCGTCCTTGAGCCACCTTAGAACCGCGTCAAAAGACTTGGCATCGGGCTGCACCACTGCTCCACTCATGCCCAGCTCCATCCAAACAGAGCACATTATGTGCACAATATAAGCACAATCGGAATTTAGTCGTATATCCCGTAGGCGAGTCAAGGGCCGGCGTCAGCCGGGCATCGCGCACCCTTGGCACGGCGAAGGGGCAATACGGTGTGCCTTGGCAGTGACTGATGCAATTCGCCAGTCACAGCCACGGAAGACCGTCGTTGGAGTTATACCAGGCAAGCCTGATCAGAACTGCCAATATGACATCGCCGGTGATACTACGGAGGAAGAGCACCTGTCGGCGGCAGGATTGACGGCAGCGGACGCACAGGCTTTTCTCGACGCTTTGGCTGCGTTCGCGCAACCGGTGACGATCCACTACTCGTGGCGACCGCAGTTGAGCGATCCCGCCGATGAGATGGTTTTGGAAACAGCCGTAAACGGACAAGCCAACGCCCTGGTCACATTCAACCAGCGGGATTTTGGAAAGGCACCCGGGCAGTTTGGAATTGAGTTGTTGCTTCCTTCGGAAGCACTAAGGAGATCGCGATGAAAGCTATTTCAACTTTCCCACTGCGCCTGCCACGTTCGATCAAGGCGGCGGTCGAAAAGGTCAGCAAGCAGGATGGCACCAGCATGAATCAGTTCGTCGCGACGACTGTCGCGGAAAAGCTGGCGGTGATGGATGCGGAACAGTTCTTCAAGGCGCGGCAAAGTCGTGCAGACTTGAAAAAGTTCGACGCGATCATGAAGCGTAAAAGTGGATTGCCACCCCGCGCCGGAGACGAAGCCTAAAACAATCTTGCATGACCGCCGTCAGCGCAGAAGCGGCTCTTGTGCAGTTGTATGAAGTAGAAAAGGGATAGCCGCCCGACGCAAGTCCTTGTAAAACGAAGGTCGTCTAAGCTTTCGAGTACAGGGAACAAATGAGAGCGACTATTCCAGCGGGGATTGTTGGGCTGCGTGGCCAAGTGGTCAATGCGGTGACCGTGGAAAGTGACGGTGTGATCGGCGTGTCGTACCGGCGCGACGCGCGGTTTGTACCGGTGGATA
>NZ_JAVRIC010000015.1 GCF_031846245.1 Banduia mediterranea
CAAGCCGTTTGCCGGCTGTGCGATAGCAAACGCCTTCACGGTGGCAAACCGACTCCGCTTGGACCTCACCCTTCCACCCGAAACGTCATAGACCCGATTTTTCTATATCTTCGTTGGGCGCCGTTATGCAGTTTCACGTTTCGCCGGGGGAAGTCCACATGCGTTACGGACGAATTGCTGGTGCGATTGCTCTTTCCTCCTTGCCGGCACTGGCGCGGCACGGCGTTTCGTTGGGTGGATGGTTCGGGCCAGCCAACGGCCGGGACAACCGCTTGGTTCATCGGGGATGGCCAGAACGTTGCTCCAAGCTCTACATCGTTCATGGTCAACTAGCGGGTGTCGGACCTGCATGGACTCTTGGCCGCCCTCCGTGTTGAAGGATGTCAGGTCCTGGAGAAAACTGAGGAATCGGAGTACGGAAAGTTTGGCTGGGTGATGGTCCCCGACGAGGGCAAAGGTAGAACTGTGGGAGCCTCCGGAAGGCGAGTGCCCCGTGTGCACCCGGCCGTTCGCGCTAGAGCGGCCTGAACGCCGGTGACAGGCTGTCCCTCGGTGGGCCGTACGGCTTGTTCGGGCGAGGGTCGGTCCGGCCGTTCACGGCCGGTGGCGCCGGCACGTCGGGCAATGATGAACATGTCCGCGTCAAATCTATTGAAAACGCTGCGCTTTCACTTCCTGTGAAAGATCGTACGCGCCTGGTCGTCCACTTCCTCGAGAGCCTTGGGATCGAGGGGCCGCTTCCGCCGCCGGTGGAGCGGACGGCGAGGGTGGCGGCGGCTGATTCCCCGTGACATGCAAGACTTGAAACGAAAGGGCCAGTCCAACCGGCCATTTCCTTGCCCGTCCTGCGGGCTGAGCCTGTCTGTTCCCGGGCGATTCAGTCGGCACCAACTACGCTGGGCGGCCCCACTGGGCGAGTGTCAGGCATGAAGGCGCGTCAGCGAACGATCCAAGGACGTCAGCGCTTCCAAGGGCGGATGAGTTTGCCGGATCACTCGAACGCCCGGGTCGCGAAACGTCGGCAGGCGCGGCAGCTGCGTCGTGTTGGGTTGATCCATGTGTCGGATCAGGATCGCGGAATCCGGCGTGTTCGACGCGGCAAGGGCTTCAGTTATGTCGGCCTGTCCGGCCGGCCGCTGCGCGACGAAAGAATTCTCGAACGCATCCGCAAGCTGGCGATCCCGCCCGCCTACGAAGACGTCTGGATTTGTCGTGACGCCAATGGCCATCTTCAGGCCACCGGACGGGATGCGCGCGGACGCAAGCAGTATCGCTACCATCCGTTGTGGCGCGAGCTGCGTGATCACACCAAGTACGATCGACTGCTCGATTTCGCCGACGCGCTGCCGGCGCTGCGCAAGCGGGTGGATGCCGATCTCAGGCAACAGGGTCTGGGACGCGACAAGGTTCTGGCCAGCGTGGTGCGGCTGTTGGAGACCGCGCTGATCCGCGTCGGCAATCAACGTTATGCCGATGAGAACCGCGCCTACGGTCTGACGACCCTGCGCGGTCGCCACGTGGACGTTCACGGCGGGCGTCTGCGCTTCGCGTTCCGCGGCAAGAGTGGTCAGCCGCGTGAGGTCGTGGTGGACGACCGGCGTCTGGCCGGAATTGTGAAGCGCCTTCAGGATCTGCCCGGCCAGTCCCTGTTCCAGTATCTGGACGACGAGGGGAAGCGCCACACGATCAGCTCATCGGACGTGAACGACTATCTGCGCGATGCGACCGAGTCGAATTTCACGGCCAAGGACTTCCGCACCTGGGCCGGCACCTTGTTGGCGGCACATGCCTTGGCCGAAGCGAGCTGCGGTGACAGCGAACACGCCCGGCGGACCGCCGCCGCTGATGTCATGCGCGCCGTTGCCAAACGGCTCGGCAATACCGCTGCGGTGTGCCGAAAATGCTATGTGCACCCGACGGTGCTCGCTACGCTCGTACGGACCGACACCCAGGTGCCGCTCGTGCTCCAGGCGCATCGCTTCATTGATCAACCCTGCCAACGCCTCCGGCACACCCTCCAGCCCTCGTTCGGCAATCAGTTCCACCGCAGACAAAGCTCCTTTATCCTGCTCTCGACAGACCAGTCGTGACTCCTTCGTCATTCACGCCAATGAATCCAACGCAAGAATAGCGGGTGGTCTGTCGCCTTTCCGACTCAGACCAAATTACAGAACGGATGGTGCACTACCGCGCCAAACATGGCGGGCGTCACGTGAACTGCCCGATGTGCCTCCGGCGACCGCCAACGGACAGTCCCGATTCAGTGTCGCCGACGCACCATGCCCTGCAATGGGAATTCATGCCGGCACAAAACCTGGGATCCTATGGCCAGAAATCGCGAGACTCCGACAGTGACGACACTGCGCGACGAAATGGACAGCCGCACCTGGTGGCGGGAACCGGTGCTCAACCGGCGCACCTGGAGCTGGCGTGATGACGCGCGCGAGCGCCGCAGCGGCGAATGGTGGCAGAACGCGGTGATCTATCAGATCACGCCGTGGTCGTTCCAGGACAGCGACGGCGACGGCACCGGTGATCTCGGTGGTGTCATCCAGCGCCTCGACTACATCGATTCTCTGGGTGTGGATGCGATCTGGCTGACGCCGATCTACGAATCGCCGATGGACGATCTCGGCTATGACATCACTGACATGCGCACCATCGGCGGCACCTTCGGCACGATGGAGCAGTTCGACTGCCTGCTGGCCCTGGCCCACCAGCGCGGCATCAAGGTCGTGCTCGACATGGTCTGGAACCATACCTCGGACGAACACCCCTGGTTCAAGGAGAGCTGCAAGAGCCGCGACAATCGGTACGCGGACTGGTATGTCTGGGCCGATCCGGCGCCCGACGGCGGGCCGCCGAACAACTGGCGTTCGGCGTTCACCGGCGAATCCGGCTGGAACTTCGTCGAATCTCGACAGCAGTACTATTTTTTCAACTTTCTCGAAAGCCAGCCCGATCTCAACTGGCACAACCCGGATGTTCGCAGAGCGATCCTCAAGCGCGCCCGATTCTGGCTGGATCGCGGCATCGACGGCATGCGTCTGGATGCCGTGAACTTCTACTGCCACGACCTGGAATTGCGCGACAACCCGGTGCGCGAATCCGGATCGAAAATGCCCGACGGCATCGATCCGGCCAATCCGGCTGCTGAACATTGCTTCGTCAACAGCTTCTGCCGCGAGGAGACCTTTGAATTTCTCAAACCTCTGCGCGAACTTTGTGACGAATACTCGGGGGCGATGCTGCTCGGCGAAGTCACGCTGTGCGAAGACACGATCGAGCAGGCCGCACAGTACGCGCAGGGGCCGGATCGTCTGCATCTGGCCTATCACAGCGCCTTGCACTTCAGCGAGCCGCTCAGTGCGAGCCGCCTGAGCACGATCATCGAAAAGGCGTTGTCCCATTTCGGCAAGGGCGGGATCTGCTGGATCGTGGGCAATCATGACTATGGTCGCACCACCTCGTACTGGGGTGGCAAGGAGCGAGACTATCCTGAGGACTACCACCGGATGGTGGCGGCCATGCTGATCTCGCTGCCCGGCGCCCTGTGTCTGTGGCAGGGCGACGAGCTGGGCCTGCCCGAGGCACGGATTCCCGAGGACATTCCGGCCGATCAGATCAAGGATCCGTTCGGCAAGCGCCTGTATCCGGATGTGAAGGGTCGCGACGGTTCCCGTACGCCGATGCCGTGGACGCGCGAAGGCCACCTCGCCGGATTCTCGACGGCCGACCAGGCCTGGTTGCCGATTCCGCATTCGCATCGCGAGCGCGCGGTGGACGTGCAGCAGTCCGATCCACGTTCCCTGCTCAATACCTGGCGCGAGCTGATGCACTGGCGCTCCTTGCAGCCGGCCCTGGAGGCGGGCGAGTCGCAGCTGCTGGATCTTCATCCCGAGGTGCTGGCCCTGGTGCGCGAGTATCGCGAGCAACGCCTGCTGTGCCTGTTCAACATCAGTGAGGAGCCGGTCGAACTTGATCTTTCGCCGTTTGAAGTCCTGCGTCCGGTGACCAGTCTCACCTTCACCCACGAGTACGACGCCGGCCGCATGCGTCTGCGACTGCCCGCCTGGGGCGTGATGTACGCGGATCTGCGCAGTGTCCAGGAGATGTACGAGCGCAGTGCCGAGCAGGGGCTGGCACCGTCCCGGTGAACCGTTCCTGCACTTGCGCGATCCACATCGACCGTCGTCAGCCGAGCACGATCATGCTGACGCCGGCGCCGTACAGCAGCAGTACCAGCACGCCTTCAAAGCCGATATTGGCGATTCCGTGGCGCTGGCGGCGCAGCATGCCCAGCAGCATCACGCCGACCATGATGATGCTCAGACCGAGCCACAGCGCCTGCTTGTCGGAAACGGCGAGATGGATCGAGCCTTCGCGCCAGGCGATGTCCGAAAGAACCAGGAACAGCACGTCGAAGGCATTGCCTCCGAGAATGTCGCCGACGGCCAGCGCCAGCGCGCCGCGCCGGACTGCGGCGATCGCCACCACCAGCTCGGGAAGCGAGGTCACGCTGGAGGTCAGCAGGTTGCCGACCACGGTCTGGCTGACGCCGGTGCGGTCGGCCAGCGCCATGCCCGTCTGCGCGATCAGCCAGCCGGCGACCGCGACGATGGCCGCCAGGATGCAGAACGAGAACCACAGTCTGTGAGTCTGGCTGCCGTCCGCGTCGGGCGTTTCGTCGGATTCCGACGGCGCGGTATGAGACGTCTGGCGCGGGCTCCACATCGGCGAGTCGTGGGCCATGGAGACCAGGCGAATGCCGAAGACATACATCACCACGATCGCGATCGACGCGACATCAAGCCCGAGCACGGTCACGCCGGGACCGGACATCGCGCTCAGCGGTATCGCCAAAAGCACCACCAGCAAGACCCCTTGCAGCAGGTTTTCCTCGGAGGCGGCGGCATGTTCCAGGTTGACGCCCCGATAGAGCATGTCTGCAATGACCAGGAACGTGGTCTGCGCGGCAATTCCGCCGATGGCATTACCGTAGGCCAGCTCGGCCTGGCCGGACAGCGCCGCGGTCACCGAGGTGACGGTGCCGGACAGCGAGGTGGTGGCGCCAAGGAACACGGCCCCGAGCACGGCCTGCCCAAGGCCGGTCAGCACAGCGAGCCGTTCGGCGATTTCGGTGAGCTTCAGTCCGGCCAGCAGAACTGCAAATCCGGAGAGAACGAAGCTCACCACCGTCAGGGACAGGCTGTCGGTGATTTCGGCGATCATCGGCAGCGGCTCACCGCAGTGTCTGGAATGGAAGTCGAACAGCCATCGGATCGAGCTTGGGCGGCGCGAATGAGCCGAGCATGAATCGCATGCTTTAGCAGCCGTTCACGCCTGCGCCCCGACAATGCCGAAGCGGGGGTGACCTCAGTCATTGAATACGTACGCGAGCGCTATACCAGCGCTGGCCAGGCGAGATCGCTGCCGGCCTCCAGTCCGCCGGAACTGATAAATGCCGCCGCTCCGGAAGGCTGATCGCCTGTCCGTGGCGCATGCGCCTAGCCCGAATTTTTCATAAAACCGGGGGAATCTCGTTTATCTATTTGATATAATTGCAATTATAAAAATAACATGCGGGTTAGGTGAATCCGTTCGATTGTCTCGTCGCCTTCATTTTCAGCAGAAAGCTTTCGGTGCCCAGATAGCGGGCCTGATCGCCCATCAGCCGCTCCACCGTCTCCTTGACCCGAACGGCGCTGCCTTCCGAAAAAGCGTCCGCAATGATGTACTGCGGATCGATCCGGATAATGCTGTGGCCAACGCTCCCGTCCACGGTATCGGGGTCCGCCCAGTAGAGATCCGCAGCCAGGACCCGCCCGTCTTCGTCCCGTTCCGCCCCTGCGAGCAGGTCTTCACGGCTGAGGTCCGGGTCCAGCGGAGCCAGTGCATCGAACGCTGCCTGTGGGCAATCGATCACGAACCTTACGCGATGACCGCCCACGGCATCCGCCTCGTCCCGCAGCAACAGTAATGCATTGGTCGATGCATAGAGCCGACGGATTGCCTCGCCATGTTGGTGGGGTATGTCCGCCGGTGAGATCGCATGTTCGGCCAGAATCGCCTCACGCAATTCGGACACCAGGACCTCGCATTCCGCCGGCAGCCGAACGGTGTTGCAGGCTTCGAACATGCACAACTCGTCGACGTCCACGAGCACGGCGAACAGGATTTCTCCCACGTCGGCGGTCAGTGAGATCTGCCGCTCTTGAACTTCGCGCCGCTCGTCGGTGAACAGATCCCGAAGCTTCAAGTCGATTCCGGGCCGACACGCCTCGACTACGTAGAAGCTGAAAGGAGACTGCATTGCAGCCTCGACGTAGCGTCGCGCATCCGTCGAGAGCTGATGTCCGCGACGTTCGAGAAAGACCCGTGTCGGCGTCCGCCCGTAGAGGGACTCGTCGGCCAGCTCGAGATCCTCGCGGGCCGGAATCCAGTGGTGCATCATCCAGGGACCCGCAAGCGGCAAGTAATCGTCCTGATAGCCCACTAGCCTCGGCTTGGGCGCGATGAACCGGATGAATGCCGCGGTGAAAGTCTCGGTTCCATAAGTGTCCTCGACGAATCGCATCATTCGTGTCGGCAGATCGTTGATCTTGCGCCGCAAACGCATGTGGCTCAGGTAGAGGGGCGACTGAGTCTCCTGTTGCGCCGTTGCCAGGCAGCACCGCTTGTACTTTTTGCCGCTGCCGCAAGGGCAGGGGTCGTTGCGTCCAATTTTCATGAGTTCCGATGCTTTGCTTGCAGCCATCCACGAACGGGGAATGCGCCGGGCATGTGGATGATGATCGTCGATGACGTGAAAGTTTATTAGCGGTTTCCACTCGTTTCGGCATGGACTCGAGCGAAAACTCCCTCAAACGCGAGGTTTTCTGATCAAGCAGCCAAAAACGGCATGTTCGTTGTGAGATTTGCCTGACAGCTGGGGCGGTGAACGGCCGCCGGGCGGGGCGGACCGCCCTGACCCAAAGGGCACGCCCGCGGCTGTCAAACGCTGGCGGCGTCGAGATAGAACCGGCGCGGGGAGAGTCCCGTTGATGAGGCTGGCTGTGCCAGCCGGTCACATCGGCGCCTAGGCGCCGGTGGGATTCGGCGCCCGCCACGCTCGCTCGAACGGCAGGCGCCAGGCATGCGGGGCGATCAGCTGGTGGATCGCCTTGGGGCCCCAGGAGCCGGGTTCGTAAAAACGCACCGGCGGCGGGTTCTCCAGCAGCGGGGCCGAGACTTCCCACAGCCGCTCGATGCCTTCGGCCGTCGTGAACAGGGTGTGGTCGCCGCGCATGGCATCGAGAATCAGGCGCTCGTAGGCTTCGAGCACATCGCCGATCAGGCCGGTATCGTGCATCGCGAACTGCAGGCTCAGCTTGTCCAGACGCATGCCGGGTCCGGGGCGTTTGCCGTAGAACGACAACGAGACCTTGGAGGCATCCGCGAGATCGAAGGTGAGATGATCCGGTCCCTGCGAGCCGATGCCGGAACCGGCCGGGAACATGCTTTTGGGCGGTTCGCGAAAGGCGATGGAAATGATGCGCTGCCCCTCGGCCAGGCGTTTGCCGGTGCGCAGGTAGAACGGCACGCCGGCCCAGCGCCAGTTGTCGATCTGGCATTTCAGCGCGACAAAGGTTTCCGTGTCGGACGCCGGGTCCACGCCTTTCTCCGTGCGGTAGCCGGCGTACTGGGCGCGCACCACGTTGTTCGGGTCCAGCGGCAACATGCTGCGGAATACCTTGTTCTTTTCCTCGCTGATGGGTGCGGGCTCCAGCGCGGTCGGTGGCTCCATCGCCATGAACGCCAGAATCTGGAACAAATGGGTCACCACCATGTCGCGGTAGGCGCCGGTCTGTTCGTAAAAGGCGGAGCGCTGGCCCAGGCCCAGGGTTTCGGGCACATCGATCTGCACATGATCGATGAAGTTGCGATTCCAGATCGGCTCGAACAGGCCATTGGCGAAGCGAAAGGCGAGGATATTCTGCGCCGGCTCCTTGCCCAGGAAGTGGTCGATGCGAAAGATCTGATCTTCGCTGAAGACCTCGTGCAGTTTGCTGTTGAGCGACACGGCACTGGCGAGATCGGTGCCGAACGGCTTTTCCATGATGATGCGGGAACGTTGCGCCAGCCCCGCTTCACCGAGTGCGTGCACCACCGGCAGAGCCGCGCTCGGCGGTACGCTGAGGTAGTGCAGCAGGCGGGACTCGCCCGACAAGGATTGCTGCGCCCGTTCGACAGCCGCCTTGACGGCTTCCGTGCCGGCGGACAGCGGCACGTAGTCGAGAGTCTTGGCGAAAGTATTCCAGTCGTCCTTCGTCAACTTGCGGGTCGAGAATTCCTCCAGCGCGCCGCGTACGATCTGACGGAAGCCGTCGGTATCGAGATCGTCCAGCGACAGACCGATGATGCGGCAGCCGGGAATAAAGCCGGCCTTCGACAGATGAAACAGACCGGGCAGCAGTTTGCGCCGTGCAAGGTCTCCGGTGGCACCCACCAGCACGACCACTTGCGGGAATCGCGGCCCAACCCCCGGAGGAACTTTTTTCACGGCGTGAACTCCCCTGTTGCTACGTTTTTGCCTCAATACCAGCATACGGGTCCGCACCGCCTGGAAATCATCCGGACCCAAACGGTATGCAAAGCAAGGCTGGCGCCAAGTTGCGCCGCCGGCGTCTCAGATCGTCTGTCGCCGTGCACCACGACTGATGATGTGCCCAAGGTCTCTGTCGTCATTCCGGAGCCCGCGCGGCGGGAATCCGGAAATCCAGGCAAGGCCTCCTGACGCCACGGGCCCGCATTGTCTTTGTGGGTGGTTCGCGTCCGGGCGGCATTCCCAGCCCCCCGTTCGTCGAAAGCCTGCGCAATCGAGGTGGAGGGTCTGCTAACTCTCGATGACTCGACGAATTTCAGCTTCGGCCAGGTGTAGGCAGTGCGACGAATGCTTTCTGGTGTTCCACGCTGGCCGCGAGCCCGTACGGCGAAACAGGGAGGGGAAATGATCGGCAAGACATTTGACATGAGGGGTCTCTCATTGCGAGTGTGCGGTTGCGTTCCTGTTCTGCTGGTGCTGCTCCTGGGTGTCATGCCGCGTGTGAGCGCCGCCGACATCGCACCGACGGCGGTCGAGCCGCAGGACGAGGCCGTGCTGCGTTGCTTTTCGCTGAGAAGCGGCAATCCTGCGGCGGCAGTCGACTTGGCGAAATCGATCCTCGGCGCCGCCTCCCTGACGGTTGAAAACGAGATCAAGGCGCTGGCCTGTCTGGGGCGGGCCGAGGGCATGGTCGGCAACACGCAGGGCGCGATCGATGCTGCGGTGCGGGTCCAGCAGCGGCTGGACGAACACCCGATGCCGAACGATTTTGCACTGCGCGCCCTGTCCAACGCCGGTGCGAGTCTTCATGTGGCCGGCGAGATTTCCCGCGCCGAAGCCCTGTATCTCAAGGCGTACCAATTGGCTGAAGCGGAAGACCTGGCGGTCGCGCAAAGCGTGATGTTGAACAACGTGGCGACGATCCAGAGTGAGTATCTCGATGCCCCCGAGCTTGCCGACCATTACTACCGGCAAGCCATCGCACTGAGCCGGGAAGGCGATGGTGGTGATCGAAATGTTCTGTTCTACAACTTTGCCGCCAACCTGGTTCGACTCGGACGCGATGAGGAGGCGGCCGTGGCTCTGGACCAGGCGATGGCGATCGCGCAGCGGACCAACAGCACGATGTTCATCGACCGACTCAAGTCCGAGCGGGCGACGCTACTGCGCAAACAAGGCCGATCCGCGCAGGCACAGGCCTTGTTGACGGAGGCCATCGCCAGCCAGAGGCAACTCCCGGACCCGGAGGGTGAAGCCCTGAGTCTGGCCAAGCTTTCCACGCTGCAACGGGAGCAAGGCAATGCGCTTGCCGCACTGGACGGCGCTCGGGCCGCGGTGCGCCTGGTGGACGGCAGCAGCTTCCGTGGCGCCTTGGTGGACAGCCTGCGTGCATTGTCGGCGGCACTTGCTGCGGCGGGGCAGGTGGACGCGGCGATGCAGACCGTAGAACGCGTACATGGCTTGCAGATGTCCAGTCTCAGGGATTACGAAAGGAGTTCACTGGCCGGCTTGCAAGCCCGGCTGCAGGACGCTGCCGGAGCCAGCGAACTCGAACGCCTGCGACATGAGCAGGCCCTTGGCGCACTACGTGCCGATCGCGCCCGGCTGGTACGCAACTGGGTCAGTGGCGTAGCACTCCTGCTGTGTTTCGGTGGTCTGACCTTCAGTGTGATGACGCGCCGGCTCAACCACCGACTCAAGGTGCTGAGCACCGTGGACGTGCTCACCGGCCTGCTCAACCGCCGTGCTGCCACCGAAAGCTTGATGGAATGTTCAGGCGCTCCGGAAGCCAATGGCGTTCTGATGCTGATCGATATCGACAAGTTCAAGAGCATCAACGACCGGTTCGGCCACGACGCAGGCGACCGGGCGCTGCGGGAGCTGGCCGCGCGGCTTGGAAAGGCCTGCCGCCCGGATGACCTGCTGGCTCGCTGGGGCGGCGAGGAGTTCCTGGTGGTCTGCAAGAACCTCGATGCTCAGCAGGCCAGTGCGCTGGCCGAGCGTTTGCGTCTGGCAGCCTCACGTTGGCCGATCGACGTGTCCGAAAAGCATCGTATCCAGCTGACGATCTCGATTGGATTCGCGCCCTACCCGTTCTTTGCGGGCCTGCACCGCACAGCGACGGGACCGACCAGCTGGCAGGACGTCACCCGCATCGCCGACCGCGCGCTGTATGCCGCCAAAGACTCAGGGCGAAACGCCTGGGTTGGTCTCTGGGGACTGGCCGGCGCAAAAAATGTGACGAACGAGACGCTCCTCGACGATCCTGAGGGCGCTGAGTCCAAAGGGCAGATCGAGATTCTTAGCAGTCGCCCGATTACTTGGAGCGTATTGCCCAAGGATGTTGTCGGAGAGCAGTCCAGACCGGTATTGACAGCGATCCCCGTTCGAGCGCTTCAATGAGGCTGCGGCTTTCGCCACAGAGCAACCCTCTCCACGAACGTAGGCAGCCACCGCTTTGCGACGCTTCAATGAGGCTGCGGCTTTCGCCGCAGAGCAACTGAGCAAGAACCTGCCTATTGTGGGCGGCGTCGCTATCGCTTCAATGAGGCTGCGGCTTTCGCCGCAGAGCAACAGTTTGACTGTGGAACTCCGAAACCTCGAAGCACGAGCGCTTCAATGAGGCTGCGGCTTTCGCCGCAGAGCAACCGGCGGGCTGGCGACCTTACGTCTAGGCGTCGATGGGCTTCAATGAGGCTGCGGCTTTCGCCGCAGAGCAACGGCGATCAGGTGAGGTTCACCTTCCAGGGCGTCACGGGCTTCAATGAGGCTGCGGCTTTCGCCGCAGAGCAACCACCCCATACCATAGTGCAAGTGCTTAAGTTGGCTAAGGCTTCAATGAGGCTGCGGCTTTCGCCGCAGAGCAACCCGAAGCGGCGTCGGTTCCACCATTTAACAGCGCGCAGCTTCAATGAGGCTGCGGCTTTCGCCGCAGAGCAACTAGTCGTAGCGCAGTGCTCCGCCCGATAGATCGCTGTCGCTTCAATGAGGCTGCGGCTTTCGCCGCAGAGCAACGCGACGGCCTGGCCGGCTTCCTCGGCCGAGATGTTGCTTCAATGAGGCTGCGGCTTTCGCCGCAGAGCAACTGACCCCACTGTAAGCGGCGAGATAGCTCTGCGAGAGACCCGGCTTCAATGAGGCTGCGGCTTTCGCCGCAGAGCAACAAGCCAATCCGGACGATCCGCCTGAGAGTCCTGAGCCGCTTCAATGAGGCTGCGGCTTTCGCCGCAGAGCAACCTGTCAACTCATCCTCCTCCTCCTCGATTGGACCCAAGCTTCAATGAGGCTGCGGCTTTCGCCGCAGAGCAACGCATGCGCTGAACAGATTGAACTGGCATATCCTGTCAAGCTTCAATGAGGCTGCGGCTTTCGCCGCAGAGCAACCAATATGAGCACAGTTCGTCTGAGTAAGTGTATCCGGGGCTTCAATGAGGCTGCGGCTTTCGCCGCAGAGCAACGACCTCGGCCTGGACAGCACCAGCCGGTTTTTCCACGCTTCAATGAGGCTGCGGCTTTCGCCGCAGAGCAACCGGCAATGCACACGCTGCCGATCACGCCGAGTCCCCCTGCTTCAATGAGGCTGCGGCTTTCGCCGCAGAGCAACATCGTCGGACGGCACCCTGTCGAGCCGGATCGACACCGCTTCAATGAGGCTGCGGCTTTCGCCGCAGAGCAACATGCGGCCATCGAAGCCGGAAGGGCTCGGCAGCAAAAGGCTTCAATGAGGCTGCGGCTTTCGCCGCAGAGCAACAGCGTATGGGCCTGCCCCCTATTCCGGCGTGCAGATGCTTCAATGAGGCTGCGGCTTTCGCCGCAGAGCAACCCCGGAAGGGGTATCAGCGCCTGTCGGACAGCGCTCGCTTCAATGAGGCTGCGGCTTTCGCCGCAGAGCAACCATGCGGCGTAAGGCCATCGTCTGCTGGGCTTATCAGCTTCAATGAGGCTGCGGCTTTCGCCGCAGAGCAACATCTGCTGCAGATCCTCGTCGGCGTGGCGGACAAGACCGCTTCAATGAGGCTGCGGCTTTCGCCGCAGAGCAACGCCGAACGAACTGAACGACCCCGGAAGCGGATATCAGGCTTCAATGAGGCTGCGGCTTTCGCCGCAGAGCAACGCGCGACCTCGGGGCAAAGCCCAAGGCCAAACAAACGCTTCAATGAGGCTGCGGCTTTCGCCGCAGAGCAACAGCTCACAGATCAAGGGGTCCGCGATCTGAATATCACGGCTTCAATGAGGCTGCGGCTTTCGCCGCAGAGCAACGCCCCCTGTGCAATTCGTTTGGCCGCAAGGCCTGCAACCAGGGATTGCGAGCGCTGTGGCGTCACGTTCCGGTTCAGCACCGGACAAGAGAGGCGATTGTGACTTATACACGGGTAATCGGCTGATTGTTAAGGAAACAAGCGACTGCGAGCGCTGCCGGGCTTTTTGTCAGCATTGGAGTGCTCGCGCCACTACGGCAAAAAAATAGCTTTACACAATCGTGGGTTCGCGAGCCACCGCTTTGAACGCCACCCCCAAGCTGATGACTCTGGGTCTGACGGTGTCGGCCGGCCCCAAATCCAGCATCACAACATGATCCTGCCCGTCCACAATGATTCCGTCCAGCAGTTGGATCAGTTCGGCCTGCCGGCGTGCGGAAAGTCGGCATTGAAATACCGACAATTGCAGCCATTCGCCATAGCCTTTCATCAGCTTGAAGATGCGCCGCCCGCGTTTGTCGTCTCGAATGTCGTAGGTGACGATGTACAGGTGTTCTTGCATGCGGGCTTCACCGTGTCGTGAAGTTGGGGTTCTCGGTCATTTCACCTTGCAGGAATCGCCCGAGCAGGCGGCATTGCAACTCCAGCAGGCGACGATAGCTCACGCGATAGCCGAACAGCGGATGCGTCACTTCGTGCGACAAACGCCGTTCGAACGCGGCGATGAATCGTTTGCGCCCTTCGTCGCTCAAGTTGGTGCGGCCAGCGCCGCCGACGAAATCGGTGGGGCGAACTTCACCATTGTTGATCACCTGCAGTACGGTGGAATCGGCGATCAGTGGGCGGAAGGGTTCCATCAGGTCCAGCGCCAATGCCGGCCGACCGTACCGCGGTTGATGGTAGAAGCCGCGGTAGGCGTCGAATCCCACTGTGGTCAATGTGTTCGTCAGCGTGCGGCTGAGCATGGCGTAGGCGAAGGACAGCAAGGCGTTCACCGGGTCCGCCGGTGGGCGGCGATTGCGGCGATGAAAGTCGAAGGCGAAGTTCGCCTCGCCTTCGCGTTTGATCAATTGGGCGAAGGCGCCGAAGTAGATGGACGCTCCGTTGCCTTCGATCCCCAGTAGCGATTCGAGACTGCGCGCGCGCACGCAGGCTTTGATGGCATGTTCGAGTTGGCTCAGGAATGGGTCCACCGGCGTGGTGCCGCGCCAGTTGCGGCGCAGCATCACTCGGCTGTTGACCAGTTTGGCGCGTACCCAGCCCTTGGCCAGAGTGAGGCAGATGTTTTCATCGTCCGCACCGCGGTGCTGCGCGATTCGCAGTTCCACATTCTTGTGGCCGATGCCAGCGGTGTAACCCAGGAACCAGCCGCCGTAGCTGTGCCAGGACACCGGGATCTGGCGCCGCATCAATTCATGCAGCGTCGGCGTGGTGACGTAGACGTTGCCGTGCAGAATCAGGTGGGAGATTTCCGCGAGGCGAGGGCGCGCAACGGCTTTGTCGTCCACGCTGATTTCGAGGTTGTCGCCGCTCTAGGCGACCTTGGCCTTGTTCGCCTGCACGTAGACCGGCATCGATTCGGAGACGCCCACTGCAATCGCCCGCGGCGGCGTGACGCCACGGCGCAAATAGTTCACCTCGTCCGGTAGACAAATGCTCACCAGCGAGCAGCGCGGGCATTTGGGCGAATCGTCCAGCGGCGGTGGAATGCGGCCGCCCAGGGCGATGCCGCGCAAGCCATGCAGGGCTGACAGCGCCAGTTGCTGAAGTTCCTCGTCGAACGGGACCGGCGCGCGTTCTCGCGATTCCACGAAATACAATACGCCCTCGGTGCATTCATAACCCTGGTCCTGGAGTAGCAGACCCTGTAAACAAAGCTGCACCCGTTCCGGGTCGTAAGCCGCCTTGGCAATGTGCGGACGCTTGCCGCGCTTGTAGTCCACCGGCACCACGCGGCCCTCATCCGCCTCGATCAGATCCAGCTTCGCGATTACGCCGTAGCGGTTGCTGGACAAGGTGATCGAACGGGCATGGATGCGGCTGTCTTCCGTCACGTCCTCGGGCGCGGGCAGGACATCCTTGCCGCCAGCATCCACACGTTTGTGCCGGCGCCGGCCGTCCACCGTATCGGCCGAATCCGCCCATTCACCCTGCACCCATTCCAGGTAGGCGAGGCGAGCGCAATACACGTATTCATTGACCATCCGCGCCGGCAATAGCGGCTGATCGCCGCTCAGCTCTGGAAACGGCAGCGCGAGTTCCTGCTGGATCGGGCCGTCATGCAGCATGGGGTGCCTCCAAGCTGCGTCGCCAGGCGATATCGAAATCCTCAAGAATTGATATCATGTTGCCCATGCGTAGAACCCTTATCACTCTGGATGCAGATGACAAGGCGTGGCTCGACCACGAGGCACGGC
This sequence comes from Banduia mediterranea, assembly GCF_031846245.1. Classification (NCBI taxonomy): domain Bacteria; kingdom Pseudomonadati; phylum Pseudomonadota; class Gammaproteobacteria; order Nevskiales; family Algiphilaceae; genus Banduia; species Banduia mediterranea. The sequence goes on from NZ_JAVRIC010000015.1 coordinate 15,201, forward strand.
TGCGTCATATCCCCATGACCGAACTGGTGCGGCAAGCCATCCGCGACTATCGTCTGCGCGAAGAAAGCCTCTCGCGACCGACCCTGCAGACCGCCTTGGCAGAGACCTCCGGTATTTGGCGAAATGGTGACGGGCTGACCTACCAGCAACGCCTTCGTGACGAATGGGGCCCCGCCGGTTGAAGTACCTGTTGGACTCGGTGGTCCTGATTGACCATTTCAACGGCATCCAAGCCGCGACAGGATTCTTGGCAGAACACGGCGACGCTTGCGCAATCTCCGTCATCACGCGTGCCGAAGTCCTCGCTGGCTTCGATGAGGATGGCGCGCGCCTGGCGTTGGCGCTCTTGAATGTCTTCGTCACCTTTCCGGTGACCGTCGAAGTGGCGGACACCGCCGCTGCAATGCGGCGCACGCAGCGCTGGAAATTGCCGGATGCGCTACAGGCCGCCATCGCCAAGCACCACGAACTGGCGCTGGTCACGCGCAATACCCGCGACTTTCAGGCTGGTGGCACGCCGGAGGTTTGGGTGCCTTATCGGTTGTGACCACAGGGCGTAGCACGTTTTTCCGCTGGGCTTCTGCATTGGCGCGATAGCTGGGTCTCGACTGTTCATTCCAGTGGTTGAAACATTCCTAAGCCGAAATGGCACCCAAACCCCAATGCCACCGGGCCCCGGACGGCGGAGGCAAAGCGGATTTTCAACAGCCGCCCGTGCGTGTCCGGCTGCGTGAGGCCACGTTTCCCACGGAAGCGGTGAAAGCGGAGTGCGCGGAGCTTGCGGCCCCCGGCTGCAATTTCCGGCAGTTCCTCGATATGTTCGATCTCCGGCAGGCCCGCGCCGCGCATCGACCACTCCTTGCGAAGTTGCTGCTTGATCGCAGCCCACGCTGCGCCAGGATCTCGAAGCTCCGGCTTCTTGAGGTGCCACGGGTACAAATAGGGCGTGACGCTGCGCCATGTGCAAGCGCGCTCGGCGTATCGGGATATTGACTGGAACGCGGATGCCGGGCCGAGCCCCTCCAATATCAGGCGCAAGGGTTCGCCCTCGTCACGCTTCAATGCGCGCAGTGAGGTCAACAGTCGTACCGCGTCCTGGGTCAGGTGGTCGGGAACGTGTACGAGCAGGTGATCGATGGCGCCATCGTCGTCGGCGTCCTCCGGCAGCCAGAACGCATGGCCGTGCCGGTTGGCTTCCGGCAAGTCGTGTCCCGAAAGTTCCGGAGGGAGCAATTTCGCCGGCAGAACATGGTTCGCTTTGATGTTCGCGGCACGGCGCAAGGCTTCGCCGATACGGATCGCGTCTTCTATGCGTGGCAGCGGCTTGCCGTACAGCGCGAACCGCGCAGTGGTCATCACTGTTTTTGCTTGCCCGTCCGTGGGGCGCACCGTCGTTTTGCTGGCGGCTGTTTTCAGGGCCTGCAGTGGGCGCCGATAACTGATGGTGCGAGCGCAGGGCGGTGCACTCCAGCCGGCTGCCTGCAGCTCGCTGGTATCGACCGCCATGGCGTCGATCCATTCCGGAGGCAGGGTCGAGAGCAAGCGTTTCTGGTCCGACTTGAGCTTCTTTCGGTGCCCTTGCGATTCCGTGGCAATGCCTGCCTGGGTGAGCTGTGCGCCGCGAAAGTTTTCATATTCGCTTGGTGGCTGAGGCGCCAGCAAGCGCACGATTTCGCCCGTGACCTCTCCGGTTTCGATGTCGATATCAAGATCGGTCGGTACGCAGTTGTAGCTGTACTCGGCGGCATCGTCGATCCGGCGGGCCTCGACCCAGGATTCGGCCCGCCCCAGGTAGCCGAGATTGACTAGAAGGGCGTCCAGAAGCGTGTATTGCTCTGTATTCAGCGATAGGTTTTGCCAAGCGATTACGAGGGCATCGTCAGGTGAAAGTCGGGCAAACGCATCGAATACGAGCGTCTTTTTGTCGCCTTTTCCGGGCATGTAGTGCCGGGTATGGGCGTGAATCACGTGCTCCGGGAGCCGATACGAGGGTGGCTCGGCTTCCGCCAGGCTGGCCAGCAAGCCGTGAAGCTGATCCCGCGAAAACTGTCCATCGAGTTTGCGGTACCACGTTGCGATAAACGCACGGCTCAGGCGCCACAGGTCCGGTGGCCAGGCGACGTCCGCTTCGTTGACGTGCCGGCCCCAGGGTGTCGCGTGGTAGCGTCCCGCCGGGAAGGTGAAGGCGATGGCGAGCATCGGTATCAGTCTGCCGCTTCGGTATCGGCAGGCGCGTCCGCTTTTCCTTTCTTGGCTTTGGTCGTCGGCTCCCAGGTCAGCGTCGTTGCGGTGCGCTGAGGCCACTGCTGCTCTTCAGCGACCTGGGCGATCAATTCGGGTAGTGCCGATTCCAGGTCCGAAAGGCTGGGCATCTCAAAGTCGAGGGGGCGTGTGACGATAAGGCCCGGTTCTTCATTGACCTCCAGGTCGCAGGCGGTGCGCAGGCGTAAGCCGGAACTCAACAAGGCCTGGATCTTGAAAAGCGAGAGGGCGATCAGCAGCTCGGAAACGGTAGTGCCGAGTCCAAAAGCGCGAATCTGAGCGAGGTCGAGATTGAAGTACGCGACGATCTTGGGCGATGTGAATTCGGATCGGGCGAACGGAACGTTGCCGAAGCCGCGGGCGGTGTCGCCGGAAGGGTTCACATGATCATTCTTGACTCCGCCGCTTTGTGCTTCCTTCACGTCTTCCGCCTCAATAAAGGACGACAGCACCCGAGGAAGGCGTAGCCGACCGCCAGCCAGCTCGGATTTGGCAAGAAAGACGCCGTGGATCAAGGCATTGGTATCGAGCTTCAGCAACACGACAGCGAGTTGCTTGATGTCGACCGGCCCCTCTTCCATGCCCGCGAGTTCGGATTTCAACGTGTTAAAGACCGTCTTGTCCTTTCCTTCCAGAATGTAGGGTGAGTTGATGCGGTGTGCCTCAAGTACGGTATTGGTCAGAGCCGCGCCGTCCTTGTCTCGGACCTTGACCAGCGGCAGTCCCTGGAGTGGTGCAATCCAGTCGTCCGCGGCCTTGTCCCAGCAGACCGTTTCCAGGCGATTCGCCATGCTTTGCGCCGATTCCACCAGCAGCATGCGTTCGCCGTTCGGGCCGTCGTAGGTCGCGTGTCCGAGATTGGGAAAGCCGGTGGGCTGAAAGCGAGTGCCCTGAATCGGTTGGAGGCGAGCTTCCAGCAGCAGACGGGGAGCACTGGCGAGGGAGTCGAAGTTCAGCGGCATGGTTGCGATTCCTTTTAGTCGATCCGGGACGTAGCAGTTTCAGCAGGGGTTTTCGCTTCAAGCTCCAGCGACTCGATCAGTCGTTTGGTCTCGTGTTGGGTCAAGGGAATGCAGAGCGCGGCGAGCCAGCGGGCGCCGTATCCGGGGCCGGCGATCAGGCGCGGCGGGTTGCGGCCTGGCAATTTCACGCCATGGGCCCGCAAACGCTGCCAGGCGATCCCGATGGCTGCCTCGATATCATCCGCTGCCAGACGGGCCGGGATTTCGGCGGGAAGATGAAACGGCCGGTCTTCAGGCAGCCAGCTCAATTTCAGGCGGTGCAGCAGGTTTTCGGAAGTGAAGAAAATCTTCAGCAGGGCGAATGCTGGTGGCAGCACTGCCCCCCGACTCGCGGCGGGAAGCCCAATTTCGTACAGGTCGACACAGGCAAGTCCGCCCAGCAATTCGTCGATGCGAACATCATCGGTAGTTCCGGCCAGGAACGCTGCAACGTCATCGCAGGTCGCGCCCGTGACGCTACTTAGCACTTCACCTTCCGCGTTGAGCTTTGCCGCCTCCAGACGGCGGCGGCGCAACATGACGCCAAGATTCCTAGTCAGCGGACCGGGACCCCAGGTGGCCAGCGCGGACGTCGGTGTCCAGGCACGATCGCCGTCTTTGTTCCAAGACTCGCTGACATTCGCGAGCTGTGTGCGGATATCCAGACGGCGGCGCCCCTTGCCATCCACAATCCGCAGCCCGGCCAAGGCAGCAGCAATTCTGAACTCCAGCGAATCGTTCATTCGTTCGCCGCCGGCTCTGATGGCCCAGGCACTCGAAAGCCGCGGTACGGGCGAGCGCACTGCGTCCTGAGACTTTGGACTCCGGCTAAGTGCTGCCTCGATACGCCCAAGCTGTCGCAGGACGTTTTGTAGTGCGCCGCGGCTGGACTGCTGAGACAAAGCGAACAACGCTGTGTCGAGCCGGCGGGCCGCAGAGCGAAAGGCGTTGGGTGCGTTGTCGTTGCGAGCGTATTGTTGAACCGAGCCGAGCCAGTTGCGCTGTTCGAGATCGGTGATGAGGTCGGCGTCGGGATTTCGCTTAACTCGGACGCGCTGTAGGGGCGTTGCAAGAAAGGCTTTCCCTGAGCGCATCAAGAATCCGTAACGCTGGAAGCCGTCAATGCCACGGTCTACGCCGAGTTGCGCCACGGCGCGGGCAAAATCCAATCCATCGCGCGTCGCTTTTCCATTCAGTGCAGCGCGCCCTTCGGAGAGTAGTGAGCGTAGTTCGTCGATGCTGAACGGGTTTGACCACAAAGGCATCCAGATTTCACCGCGTGCGTCGCCGTCGTCTCCCGCGCTGGCCGAGCCGGCGGTTCCGGCGCGGCTGCGCACAGTGAACGGTGCGGCGAGGATCGCGGGGTCGCCCGATTCCAGCCTGCGCGCAGTGGATGCGCCGAACAGCACCGCACCTTCCAGCATCAGCACGAAATCCCAGATGTTGATACGGGCGGAACCTTCAAAGCCAGCCGCTGCGTTCGGCCCACCCGCGACGCCGGGCGAGAACTGTCCGATTGCGCGGTCCGACAAGCTTGTCGTTTGCGAACCCCATAGCGCGCTGTCCAGGGCTTCTGTGGCGTCCTTTTGGGCGGTGCCGGAGGAAACGTCGAACAGTTCGGTCAGGCGCTGCATGAAATTGTTGGTAAAGTCCAATCGGCCGTCGTTGCCCCCGGTGCCCAGCAGCGGCGGATAGCGTGGATCGTTTCCGGACAGGATGACTGCGGAGTCCATCCAACGCAGCAGCGGCTCCGGAGCGATGTTGCGCAGCCGCTGCAGGAACGCCGCTTTCTGAGCCAGCTTGGGGCTTTCTTTCAGGCCCAGTTGAGCGACGACTTTTCGTGCTGCACCGATGGCCTGCTTGTAGGGCGCGAAGCGCTCGGCTGCAGCCTCTCCGATTGCGCGGATGCCGTCCGCATTGTCCTTGGGATAAAAGCCGCTTCCGCCGTTCCAGGGCGCCACCAGCGGTGTCGGCCGATAGTGCTCGAGAAAGAAAGCGCGAAGTTGTTCGGCCGTCAGCCGCGTTCGCAGAACAAACACATCGTCGCGCCAGAAACCCATGGCTTCGGCATCGCCGCCGTTCTCGTCGCCCGCTTCGGCGACCAGCCGCAGGACGGCCAGCGCCTTTAGGTAGGACGCCAGTGGCGTGGGCGTGCAGCCTGGCAAGGGAATTTCGTTGACGTGCAGAGGTTCCGAGAGGCGTTCCTTCCAGAGGCTCATCAGCGGTCTCCAATCGCGCCTGTCCGCAGCGGCCAGGGCGTCGAAGTAGCGGACGCGAAATCGTGCGTCCGCCGGGACTACCGTCACCGGCGGCAATTGCAGGCGCCTCAGGATTTCCAGCAGCCACAGGCGGCTGATCCGGCCGTTGAAGTCCGGGAACGGATGGATCGACAGAAACTCGCCTTCCGCGTAGGCCAACAGTTCGAGCAGGCGGTCGTCGGCCTCGCCGCCGAGGTGCTCGATGCGGGTGGCGAGATTCAGGCAGTAGTCCCGCATGCGTTGCGGTACTTCAAACGGAGGCGGCGGCTGATGCGCGCGGATCTGGTTCTGGGTTTGACGGTAGAGGCCTGCCTGATCGGGAAACAGTTCAGCTGTCAGCCCGGCATGCAGATCACGCAGCAGGGTTTCGTCCAGCACGCGTTCGGAGAATCGTCGCTGGCGAATGTCGTAGTCGAGCTGTTGCAGCGGTTCCGACAGCTTTTCCGCCAGCTCGGTATAACTCAGCGTTCCGGCGGCTGTGATGAATCTCGGGATTGTTGCATCAGCAGTCTGTGTCGCGCCTGCAGCCGTTTGAGGCTCACCGGTTCGCGTTCGAACGCCATGCTCTGCCAGGTCTGCAGCGGGCTCTGTGCCAGCGTGCGCCGCTGCCGCTCTTCCGGCGGGAGCGTTCTCCACGCCTGAATGTTTTGTTTCCAGCTCATGTTTCGAATTGTGCTCCCGCTCAGTGCTCACTGTCAGCCTCCTGCTCCGCACGGGTGGCCCGCCAGTCGGCAATACGCACCAGTGCCTCCAGCCAGGCGAGGCGGAAGGGCCCGTGGCGCTTCAACAGGCGCTGCGTCCGGGTGGTCCAGGATGGTCCCATCCGACCTCCGCCCAGTTGCATGATGTCGAGGTGCAAGGGAATTTCCGGGAGCGTTTCGTCGTCCGAAAGATGGAAGGCGGGCAAAACGTCGCCGTCCCACACGCCCCGAGCAAACAGGCGCGAGTCGGGAGGTTCGGTTTCGTTCGGCAGGGCGCGCAGCGATAGGCGGACTTTGCCGTGATGGGCGGCGATCAGGTAGGCGATCAGGTCCGCATCGGGTTCGTCGTCATGTTGCGCCAGCCAGGCGAGCGCGGATGCAAGCTCGTGGCGGAAGTGCTTGCGTGGCTTGTCTTCACCCGCCACCTGATAATTCACGCGCCCACGGTAGTTGCCGCCGGACTTGGCCCAGAGGCCGTCGCCGAGGTCTTGCTGCAGGCCTTGTTGATGAGCGTCCCTGAGCATCGTCTGGAAGGCTTGGTGTGCTTTGCCCACGTCGTGCCATCGCGCCGCCCGGGTGACTGCGGCCGCATCCGGCACCTTCAAGGATTCGCAGAGGGTTTCTGCTTCGTTGCCCACGTCCTTCAGATGGCGCGTCAGCGAAACCTCCTGCGCGAGCAGGCTGCGCCGGTCGTCGTCCATCGCTTCAGCAGTGAGCGCATCGGTTTGCGCGGCCTTGAACGGCTCGACCGCCTCCGACGACTCCGGCGAAAGGCCGCGTTTTTCCGTATAGCCGCCGGCCGTGGTGCGCACCATGAGGATCATGCCTGGCCGCAGGCGCGGCTTGCCCAGGTGCGGAACCGCCGTCCATTCGCGGGCCAGCGTGTCCCACCGATAAACGTCCCCCGCTTTCAGGCGCTTGAGCAATTCGTTGGCGGCTCCCAGGCCGGCACGGCACAATTCGTCGGCATGCGCGGAAGCTTGATTCTTTGCGCTATCCGCGTCGGACCAGTCGCGCCAGAACAACAAGACATCGGCGTCGTCCGCGTCGCGGATGTACTGGGCAATGTCGATATCGAAGCCGGACAGGTCGGCCTCGGTACTGAACAAGTCCAGAAAGTCTTTGCGCCGCAGCACGGGGAACAAGGGTGCGGCGGCTTCGATGGGCGGCAGCGCTGCGGGAGAAACGCTGCTCAGTGGTGCCAGCAGGCGCTTGGTTTCGTCGAGTTCGGATGGCTCATAGGGTTTGGAATCGGCGACGTCGATCCAATGGACCTGCGCGTCGGCGGAGCCGTTGAATTCGCCGTAGCGATTGCAGCGGCCGAAGCGTTGGACCATCGATGTGAAAGGCGCCAACTCCGTGAACAGGACGCGCGAGGATAGATCGACTCCGGCTTCCACGGCCTGCGTGGCGACGATGATGCGGCCGGGGCCGTGCGGATTGGGCAGCGTTGCCAGTTTGTCGTTGAGCGCCTTGCGCTCCTGGGCGCGAAAACGCGAGTGCACGAGCAAAAGTTCGGGCGCATCCGAAAGCGATGGCGGATCGTCTGCTGCGCCTTTTCGCTTCTTCGAGGGCGGGGGCGATAGACGCTTGGTTATTTCATCGAACAAGCCCTGCGCGCGCGCGACGGTGTTGAGAATCGCCAGCGTGGTCGTTCCGGGCCGTTGCCGCTGAGCGGCAAGAACCTGAGTTGCCAGTTCCTGAAAATAGGACGCCAAGGCCGCCTTGCCATCCGCGCGCAGACTCGCGCTGCAAGCGGCCAGCGGCTTAATGGAATCGCGCCGCGCGCTGACCGTCTCGGCGCTTTTTTCCTCCTCGCTCAGTTGCAGCAAGGCGAGCGCGTCGGGATCGAAATCCACAGTTTTCATCCAAGCCCGGTCGAGCGTTGCGGAAACCCAAAGACTGCGGCTGTTGCGGGCACAGGCCAGTTCGCGGCGGAAGGCTTCGAGCTGTACGCCGGTGATCAAGCCCGGCCCCATCAGTTGAACCTCGTCGAATACCCACATCGCGTCGTTGTGCAACATCGCGAAGTGCACCGGCCACAGGTAGCGGCTCATGCCGTAGCCGCGCATCAATGCGCGGGACAACAGCATGTCCTGGGTGCCGATGAGGATCATGTCTTCTTCGGGGTGTTCGGCCCAGGTCTTCACGTCCTCGGCGCCACCGGCGAGCACATGCACTGACACTTTGCCGGTCCCGACGTCACCGTCTATTCCAAGACGGGAGAGCCAGTCGCGAATGCTGCGTTCGGTCTGTTCCACCAGCACCCGCATGGGCAAGCACCAAATCAGGCGGCGTGGCGTGCAAGCGTCCGGAATCTCACTGCGCTCCCCGGCGCGCCAGCCGCGCTTGTACAGCCAGGCTAGCGTGACTGCCGCAGTCTTTCCGAGGCCGGTGGGAACGTTGAGCAGGTCTGGCCAAGCCTCGCCATTCCAGCTGTCGGTAGCGAGCCTTCGCTGGTATTCAAAAGGTGCGAATGTAAGATCGGATTCCCGACCGCATGCAGCCCTGAAAAGCGCATCGAATGACTTAGTCATGGCGCGCGTCGCTACCGATTTCTGAACGGCTCAGTGCGGCAAGCAAGGTTTCAGGGTCGCAGATCTGAAGCGACGCCTTGCGAAAGTCCTTCACATTTCGCGTCGCTATGTGGGTGACGCCCGCCTGTCGTGCGGAGGCGTGGAAAACAGCGTCTTCAAAGTCGGGCCAGTTCGCAGTCAGAGCTTCGGCGATGGTTGATTCGTCTACCGGCAGCACGCGGAGAATGCCGAGCAGCTCGCTCACAATCGCACGTGCGCGGCGCGGGCCGTGCTCGCGTTTGATGAGGAAGTAGACGGTGCCCACTGAAGACGCAGGCAGGCAGCCACGGATGATCTGGCGGTCGCAAAGTCCCAGCAGGGCAGCCGCAGGCTTGGACCAAGGTTTGCGATCCACGAGTACATCCAGCAGGACGCTGTTGCGCGCACTTCTTGGAGTGAGGCGACCTGCCGTGTCGCTTGCTGGGTAACGGGAAAGCGCGGCACGCAGACGATCCGCAACTGCATCACGCAAGGAGGGCGGTTCCAGCACTTCCACGTCCGGGCCGTAGCGCAGGATGTCCATCAGCAGTTCCTCCGTGCGGTGAAAGGGAAAGCTGCGGGTCAGCGAGCCGTTTTCATGGCGCTCGTCCTGTTGCTGCGGGTGCCAGGTCTCGGCGCTGACCCAGCGGGCGATATGGGGAGAGAAGCGCAATACGGCGGTTGCCGTGGGCTGGCCGGCGAAGATGCCGTAGCTGGTGGCGAACACGTCGTCGAGCTGATCAGCGTCGATTTCCTGCGCGGGCGTGTCGATGATTTCCGCTGTGATGATGCGGTCCAGGGCGAAGGTGCGCAGATCGCTTCGTTTGTGACACCAGGCGTCCAGATACCAGTTGTCGCGATAGTGGGCCAGCCGTTGTGGCGACACCGTGCGGGGTCGCGGCATGCGGTCGTCGCTGCGGGCGTGATAGTCGATGAGCAGGCGGCGTCGGCGAACCAGCGCGTCCGCCACGATCGAGAACCGGTCTCCGGCAGGCCGGGCGGCCATGCGCAGCAGCCGCAGACGGGAGTCCCATTGCGGGGTTTCGGCACCGGTTTTGTGCAGCAGCGTTTCGATCTTGCCGCGTAGCGGCCGCAGCGCTTCGGACAGCAGCCCGATGGGCTGTTGTTCCAGAACCTGGTCGACAATCAACAGGGCGGCGAGTTCTTCGCTGCTGAACCAGAGGCCGGGTAGCTCATAGATGCCTTCCGATTCATAGCGGTAGACGCCTCTTGCCTGGTCGGCAATCAACGGTGCCTGCAGCACGTCGCGCAGGAAGCTGATCGCCCGTTTCAAACGCGTGGACCGCAGCCGATTTCCTCGCGCAAGGTTTGCGCGGGAATGCCGAAGCGCCGGTTCGCCGCCAGCCTCTTGTGAAGCTCGAATATGGTTTCGATGAGCTGCACGGCGAAAGCCCCCCCGACCCGACACCCTCAAATTCACTCTAGTGTCTTCCGCTTGTTTGGCCGTGTCGAGCTTCGCTGGCGCCGTTTATCCGAACTGATGCAACCGTTCGGCTGCTGGATGAGCAATGTGCGATTCAAGCGCGGGATGAACCTCCGCCGCTAGACCTCCGGCCCCAGCTCGATGCCGGGCGGGAGTTGCGCCGGCAGTTCGGATTTCGGCGCTTCCATCGAGGCGACCGGGTAGGCGCAGTAATCGGCGGCATAGAGCGCGGCCGCGCGATGGTTGCCGGATTCGCCAACGCCGCCAAACGGTGCGGCGCCGGAGGCGCCGGTGGTCGGGCGATTCCAGTTGACGATGCCGGCGCGAATGTTGGCGTAGAAATGGTTCCACTGCGCTTGGTCTTCGGACAGCAGACCGGCCGACAGGCCGTAGCGTGTGGCGTTGGCCTGGGCGATCGCGTCGTCGAAGTCATCGTAGCGGATGACTTTCAGCAGCGGGCCGAAGTGTTCCTCGTCCGGCAGATCGTCGATGCGCGTCACATCGAGCAGGCCCGGTGTGAGGAAGGCTTCGCCGTAGGGCAGGCGCTGCATCGGTACCAGCACTTCGGCGCCGAGGTCTACCAATTCCTGCTCGGCATCAAGCAGTTGCTGTGCAGCGGTCGCGGAAATCAGCGGGCCCATGAATGGTTGCGGATCGTCGTTCCAGCGACCGACCATGATCTTGCGGATGGCGTCGACCAGCACGGTGATGAAGAAATCGCCTTCAGGGCCTTGCGGCACGAACAGGCGGCGCGCGCAGGTGCAGCGTTGGCCGCTGGAGAGATACGCGGACTGAATCACGTCGTAGACTGCGGGCACGATGTCGTTGATCTTGCCGACCACCTGCGGGTTGTTGCCGCCCATTTCCAGCGCCAGGATCTTGCCGGGCATTTCGGCGAACTGACGGTTGAGGATGCCGCCGGTGCGTGAGCTGCCGGTGAAGTACAGGCCGTCCAGTTGCGGGTGCTGGGCGATGGACTCGGCGGTCTCCAGCTCGCCCGGCAGCAGGCTGAACACGCCTTCGGGTATGCCGGCCTCATGCCACAGCTTCACGGTTTCGATCGCCACCAGCGGGGTCTGTTCGCTGGGCTTGAAGACCACGCAGTTGCCGGCCAGCAGGGCCGGAACGATATGGCCGTTCGGCAGGTGTCCCGGAAAGTTGTACGGTCCGAACACGGCGACCACGCCGTGCGGTTTGTGGCGGATCGCGCTGAGTACGGCGCCATTCCGGTTTTCGCTCACGCCGGTGCGCTGCCAGTAGGCTTTTACCGAAAGATCGACCTTGTTGATCATCGCACCGACTTCGGTGCGGGTTTCCCACAACGGCTTGCCGGTTTCGCGGGCGATGGTGCTGGCGAGCGATTCCTTGTGTTCAGCCAGCAGTTCGGCGAATCGTCGCACGATGGCTTCGCGTTCCGCGAACGGGCGCGTGCCCCAGGCGCCGGCAATGGCGCGGGCGGACTTGAAGGCTACATTCACGTCGTCCGGTGTGGCGGCATTGCCAGTCCAAAGTGTTGCGCCGCTGCTCGGGTCGATACTCGAAAATTCGGCGCCGCCGCCGGGAGCCCAGTGGCCTGCGAGATAGATCGAATCGTTGTTCATGGGTCTTGGACGTTGTCTCGGGATTCGGTATGCAGCGGCGAGGCAAAGCCAACAAGCAGGGCAGCGCCGTGCAGGAATGGATGGAGCTAGGATACCGAAGCACAGCGTGACAGAGGCATGAACGGGCGGTTCACCACCCGGAGAGACGTGCGTCGGCGGCCACAGCAAACGACCATCCACGAAAAACAACCGGAGGTGCAGCCATGACCGAGAAACAGTCGACACCCCCCGAATTGAAGAACGCCTCGCTGTTTCGCGAAAAGGCGTATATCGCGGGCCGTTGGATTGGTGCCGATGGTGGCGAATCACTAGAGGTTCACAATCCGGCGACCGGTGAGCTGATCGGCCGCGTTCCGAACATGGGCGAGGCCGAGGCGATGCGTGCCATCGAGGCCGCCGAGTCCGCGCAGGTCGACTGGTGTGCGCGCACCGGCAAGGAGCGCGCCGCGGTGCTGCGGCGCTTCGCCGATCTGATGATGAGCAATCAGGACGATCTGGCGAAGCTGATGACGATCGAGCAGGGCAAGCCGCTGACCGAAAGCCGTGGTGAGATCAGTTATGCGGCTTCGTTCATCGAGTGGTTCGGCGAGGAAGCCAAGCGGGCCTATGGCGACGTGATTCCGGCGCATCAGCGCGACAGCCGGATACTGGTGCTGAAGCAGGCGATCGGGGTGGCGGTGGCGATCACGCCGTGGAACTTCCCGGCGGCGATGATCACACGCAAGCTCGGGCCGGCGCTGGCGGCGGGGTGCGCGATGGTGGCGCGGCCCTCGGACGCGACGCCGTTTTCGGCTCTGGCTCTGGCTGTGCTCGCCGAGGAGGCCGGTGTGCCTGAGGGTGTGTTCTCGGTCATCACCGGCAAGTCGCGTCCGATCGGCAAGGCTTTCACCGACAGTCCGATCGTGCGCAAGCTGTCGTTTACCGGTTCCACCGAAGTGGGTGCGCAGCTGATGAGCCAGAGTGCCGGTACGCTCAAGAAGCTCTCGCTGGAACTTGGCGGCAACGCGCCGTTCCTGGTGTTCGACGATGCCGACGTCGACGCTGCGGTGGAGGGCGCAATCGCCTCCAAATACCGCAACGCCGGTCAGACCTGCGTCTGCACCAATCGCTTCTACGTGCAGGCCGGCATCCATGACGAATTTGCGGAAAAGCTGGCCGCCGCCGCTGCGGGACTCAAGCTGGGCAATGGTCTGGATGAGGGTGTGAAGATCGGTCCGCTGATCAGTCCGAGCGCGGTCGACAAGGTGGAGCGCCACATCGCGGACTGTCTGGATCGCGGCGCCAGGCTGCTGCTGGGTGGCAAGCGCGGGGAGGGCACGTTCTTTCCGCCCACGGTGTTGACCGGCGTTGCTGCCGACGCCTTGCCGATGCGCGAGGAAACCTTCGGGCCGGTCGCGCCATTGGTGAAGTTCGAGACAGAGGACGAAGGTTTGCGACTCGCCAACGACACCGAGTTCGGCCTGGCCTCGTATTTCTATTCGCGCGATGTCTCGCGTGTCTGGCGAGTGTCGGAGGGGCTCGAAAGTGGCATGGTCGGCATCAACACCGGGTTGATCTCGACCGAGCTGGCGCCGTTCGGCGGCGTCAAGTCCAGCGGTCTGGGGCGCGAGGGCTCCAAGTACGGGATCGACGAATACATGGAACTGAAGTACCTGTGCATGGCCGGCATCTGATCCTCGCCGCGCGCCTGGAGTTGCGGCGCCACTGACACCGGGCGTTTGCGCGGGCCGGTGGTTCCGGGCAATGCTCGCCTGCCCGGACATGCCCCTGAATCCCATGCCGCAACCTGACTGCGATGCCCTGATCATCGGCGGTGGCCACAACGGTCTGGTCTGCGCCGCCTATCTGGCGGCAGCCGGCCTCAAGGTGAGGGTGCTGGAGCGTCGTGGTGTGGTCGGCGGCGCTGCGGTGACGGAGGAATTCCACCCGGGATTCCGCAATTCGGTGGCGTCCTACACGGTATCGCTGCTCGACCCCAAGGTGATCCGCGATCTGGAACTCGCGGTGCACGGTCTGCGCATCGTCGAGCGTCGGCTGTCCAATTTCCTGCCGACGGCGGACGGCCGCTATCTCAAGATCGGCGCCGGCAAAACCGCGCACGAGGTCGCCCGATTTTCGGCGCGGGATGCCGCGCGGCTTCCGGATTACGCAGAGAGGCTCGATCGCATTGCCGATCTGCTGCGTGAACTGGTGTTGCAGAGGCCGCCCAACGTCGTTGCCGGCTCGTGGCGCGCCGCATTGCCCGAACTGCTGCGTGCCGCGCGACTGGGCGGACGCCTGCGCCGTTTGAATCAGGATCAGCGCCGCGAGCTGCTGCGCCTGTTCTCGATCTCGGCCGGCGACTATCTCGACGGCTGGTTCGAATCCGACCCGATCAAGGCGGCTTTCGGTTTCGATGGCATCGTCGGCAACTACGCCAGTCCGTACTCGCCGGGCTCGGCCTACGTGCTGTTGCATCACGTGTTTGGCGAGGTCAACGGCAACAAGGGCGCCTGGGGCCACGCGATCGGCGGCATGGGCGCGATCACGCAGGCGATGGCGAAGTCCGCGCAGGCGCGTGGAGCGACCATCCTCGTGAACAGCGCGGTCCGCGAAGTGCTGGTCGAGAACGGCCGGGCGGTGGGCGCGGTGACCGAACAGGGCGCGGTGCTGCGTGCACCGATCGTGATCTCCAACCTCAATCCCAAACTGCTGTTTCAGCGGCTGATCGACCCGGCGGTGCTGCCGGCCGAGTTCCGCGAACGGATCGCACAATGGCGTTGCGGCTCCGGCACCTTCCGCATGAACGTAGCCCTGTCGGAACTGCCGGACTTCCGCTGCCTGCCCGGGCGCGAGCTGGCCGAGCATCACACCGCCGGCATCATCCTGGCGCCGGATCTGCGTTACATGGAGCAGGCCTATTTCGATGCGCGCACGCACGGCTGGGCACGCAGGCCCGTGGTCGAAATGCTGATTCCATCCACCCTGGACGACAGCCTCGCGCCGCCGGGACAGCACGTCGCCAGTCTGTTCTGCCAGCACTTCGCGCCGGAGTTGCCGGACGGATCGAGCTGGGACCAGCACCGCGAAACGGTCGCTGACCTGATCGTCGACACCGTCACCGCGCAGGCACCGAATTTCAAGGCCTCGGTGCTGGGTCGGCAGGTCATGAGCCCGCTCGATCTGGAACGGACCTTCGGCCTGATCGGCGGAGACATCTTTCACGGTGCCCTGAGTCTGGACCAGATGTTCTCGGCGAGGCCGATGCTGGGCTACGCGGACTATCGATCGCCGATCAGCGGTCTGTACCAGTGCGGTTCGGGCACGCATCCCGGCGGCGGCGTCACCGGTGCGCCGGGACACAATGCCGCAGCCGAGATCATCAAGGATCTGCGCGGCGGAGTATTCCGGCGTCGCTAGGCTTGGCAATATAACGTCAACAAGTCCAAAATATTGGACATATCCGACAGCCGATGCCGATGAGTACCGACGCCGCCGCCAATCTGTCCCTCAACGTTCTGGCATTGCGCCGTGGACGCAATCTGTCGCAGGCGCGGCTGGCTGTGCTGGCAGGAATTCCACGTTCGACGATCGCGCACATCGAATCAGGCGCCGGCAATCCTTCCTTGGCCAATCTCGCGCGTCTGTCTGCCGCGCTGGGTGTGGGCATCGAGGAATTGCTGGCGCGCCCGCGCAATGCCTGCGTGCTGGTGCCGGCCGCGCAGGTTCCGGTACGTCTGCGCGCGAGCGGCCGCGTGCAAGTGGCCGACCTCTTGCCGGAACGTGTACGTGGACTGGAGATCACGCGCGTGTGCATCGAACCGCAGGCGACGATGCGCGGCACCGCGCACGTGTTCGGGACCAAGGAATACCTGCATACCATCGAGGGTGAGGTTTCGGTGCTGGTCGCCGGCGAGGTGTTCGTGGTGAGTGTCGGCGATGTGTTCGCGTTTCCGGGCGATCAGGCACATTCCTACGTGAATCGCGGCTCGATCAATGCCGTGGCGCTGTCGGTGGTGGTGCCGGTGTCGATGGCGGGGCCGGAAGCATGAGTGCGGCAGAGTCGAACGAGCCTACGCTGTACCGGCAGCTTGGAGGGGACGCGGGTGTGCGCGCTCTGGTCGATGCCTTTTACACACGCATGGACACCGATGCACGGTTTCGTGTGCTGCGCGCGCTGCATCCGCCGTCGCTGGACGGTTCACGCGACAAGCTCTACTGGTTTCTGTGTGGCTGGAGCGGTGGGCCGGATTACTTCGTGGAGCGCTTCGGGCATCCACGTCTGCGTGCCCGCCATCTGCCGTTCTCTATCGGGGTGCAGGAACGCGATCAGTGGCTGTGCTGCATGGATGAGGCGATGACACAATGCAAACTGCCGCAGCGGCTCCATCAGCGGCTGCGGCAGTCGTTCCTGCAGACGGCGGACTGGATGCGCAATCGCGCGGAGCCCGGTTCGCCCGGTTGACGCGCGAAATCAGCGAGCTTTCCAGACCGCGTCGCGGCGCTCCAGGAAGGCACGCGGACCTTCGCGGAAATCCTCGGTGTGCATCAGACGACCGATCGAGCGAATGGTGTTGCGGGCAAGCTCGTCGTCATCGTGATCTTCGGCCATGCGCAGCAGCTTCATCGCTTCCTGCACCGCCAGCGGTGCGTTGGAGGCGATGCTGCGCGCCAGCTTGAGCGCTTCGTTGAGCACCTTGTCGTCATCGACGATCATGTTGACGAGCCCGAACTGCTCGGCCTTTCGTGCCGAGATCGGCTCGCCTGTCAGCACCAGCTGGTTGGCGAACACGCGCGGGATCGAGCGCGGCAGACGGAAGGCGCCGCCAGCGCCCGGCACCAGGCAGCGTTTGACTTCCGGCAGGCCGAAGGTCGAGTTCTGACCGGCAACGGCCATTTCACAGGCCAGCACCATTTCGGCACCGCCGCCCAGTGCATGTCCGTGCACGGCGGCGATCCAGGGCTTGCTGCGTGCGGCGAACACGAAGCCGCCGAAACCGGCCGGCCCGTCGGCGATGTTGCGCCCCTGGCCCTGGCACAGTTCGGTAAGGTCGGCGCCGGCAGAGAAGTTGTTTCCGGCGCCGGTGAGCACGGCCACGCGGATTTCCGGATCGTGCTCGATCAACCAGACGATGCGCAGCATCTTGCGCGACATCTCCACGTTGACGGCATTGCACACATCGGGACGGTTGAGCGTGACCAGCGCGATGTGATCACCGATTTTCTCCATCAGGACTTCGTCGGCTTTGTTGGCGAGTGTCGGGGCGATGGTTTCGGCAGTCCGCATGAGTGTCTCCTCGGTTCTGGCGCGACCTTTTTGTTATGGATTCCTGTCAGGGATTCAGGTGGCGTCCGGTCGCGGAAACCCGCCATTTGCAGCACTATAGTAGTACCTGCCGTTGGCGTCCGGGAGCCTTCCCCCAAGCCAACGGTCATGTTTTGGGGGCCGGCGGTCTGGCCGCTGCGTTCCCGGAACGCTCTCATAATTCGTGCCGAACCAGGACTGTCGATGGCGACACAGCCGCTTTGTGTCTGTGAGCACTGCGATGCGGTCTACCGGCGACGCGCGCTGGCCCGTCGCGAAATCGCGCGCTGCCTGCGTTGTGGCGCGGAGCTGTATCGCGATCAGCGCTACGATCTGAACGCGATGCTGGCGCTGACACTGGCGGCCTTGATCGTGTTCGTGATCGCCAACGTCTATCCGATCGTGCGCATCGAAGTTCAGGGCGTGGCCAGCGAAGCGACGCTGTGGGGTGCGATCATGGCGACCTGGAATTCCGGCGTCGGTGTGGTCGCGGCGCTGGCGGCCGCCACCGTGTTCTTCTTTCCGCTGGGCCAGATTGCGCTGTTCCTGCACGTGTTGCCGGCGCTGCGCCGCGGCCGCGTGCCGGTCCATTTTAGCGACGCGATGCACGCACTGCGGCTGGTGCAGCCTTGGAGCATGGTCGAGGTGTTCCTGCTCGGTGCCTTGGTGTCGGTGGTGAAGCTGGCGGGCCTGGCTGAAGTCATTCCGGGCATCGGCCTGTGGGCCTTCGGCATTCTCACGCTGCTGCTGACCACGCTGACCGGCTTCGACCTGCGCCGGCTCTGGGAAATCGCCGACGGAGCGCGCCGGTGAGCGCCCGGGGCGGGGTCGTCGAGGCACGCGATCTCGGTGTGCTCGGATGCCATGCCTGCGGTCTGGTGAGCCGTGACATCGGCGCCGACCACAGCCATTGCCCGCGCTGTCGGGCCAGTCTGCATCGCCGCGAACCGGCCAGCATCAGCCGCACCTGGGCGCTGCTGCTGGCGGCGGCGTTGCTCTATATTCCGGCGAACCTGCTGCCGATCATGAAGACCGCGACCCTGTTCGACAGCCATGCGGACACGATACTGTCCGGCGTGGTGGTGTTGTGGCGGTCCGGTTCGATCGATCTTGCGATCATCGTGTTCGTCGCCAGCATCGTGGTGCCGATATTCAAGATCGCGGTACTGGCGCTGCTGCTGATCACGGCGCAGCGTGGCAGCGATTGGCGTCGCCCGGAGCGCGCCAAGCTGTATCGTATGATCGAGTTCATCGGGCACTGGTCGATGCTGGACGTATTTGTCGTCGCCTTGTTGGCGGCGCTGGTCCACTTCCAGTCGGTGGCGCGCGTCGACGCCGGCCCGGGCGCGATGGCCTTCGGTGCCGTGGTCGTGCTGACAATGCTGGCCTCCCTGAGTTTCGACCCGCGCCTGACCTGGGATTCCCCGAAAGCACCCCGCAATGACTGAGCAAGACGACATTTCCCGCGACGCCGAGCTGCCCGAACCCGAACTCGCCACGCCGGGACGCTGGAGCGTTTCGCTGGTGTGGCTGGTGCCGTTGGTCGCGGCGCTGGTCGGTCTGGTGCTGGTGGTGCGCGCTTACCTTCAGGCCGGGCCCAGCATCACCATTACCTTCGATACCGCCGAAGGCATCGAGCCCGGCAAGACCGAGGTCAAGTACAAGGACGTGGTGGTCGGTAAGGTCAGCTCGGCCGAGCTGGAAGCCAATCATGAATTCGTGATCGTGCACGTCGACCTGAGCAAGGAGGCCGCATCGCTGGCGGTCGAGGATTCGCGGTTCTGGGTGGTGCGCCCGCGCGTCGACATGGGCGGCGTCTCCGGCCTGGGAACGCTGCTCTCCGGTGCCTATATCGGTGTCGATGTCGGCCAGTCGGACAAGGCGCGTACCGAGTTCGAAGGCCTCGAAGTGCCACCGGCCGTGACCAACGATCAGCAGGGCAAACGCTTCCAGTTGCGCAGTTCCGACCTGGGCTCACTCGACATCGGCTCGCCGGTGTATTACCGCCGTATTCCGGTCGGTCGCGTGGTCGGCTTCGATCTCAATCCGGACGGCCGCAATGTCACGATCCAGGTGTTCGTGGATCATCCCTACGATCGCTTTGTCACAAACCGTTCGCGGTTCTGGAATGCCAGCGGCGTGGACGTTTCGGTGAGCACTGGCGGCGTGCGCGTCAATACCCAGTCGCTGGCCACGGTGCTGGTCGGCGGCGTCGCCTTCCAGTCGCTGCCCGGTGACGATCCCGGTGAGATGGCCGACATGGATGCGGCCTTTCCGCTGTTCTCCGACCAAAATTCGGCGCTGGCGCCTCCGGACGGCGATCAGCTGAAATTGCGCATGCGCTTCTTCCAGTCCGTGCGCGGGCTCGCCGTGGGCGCTCCGGTGGATTTCCAGGGTATCGAGATCGGCACTGTCTCCGGCATCGAACTCGAATACGATCGCGACAAGAAGCAGTTCGCGGCCCTGATCGATGCCACGGTGTATCCACAACGTCTCGGCCGTGCCTATCGCGGACTGCGGGACGGCGTCGTCGACCACGACCACGGCGATGAGCAGCCGATCAATGCCGATCGCCAAGTGTTCACGGACATGGTCAATCAAGGTCTGCGCGCCCAGATGCGTACCGGAAACCTGATCTCCGGCCAGCTCTATATCGCGCTCGCCTTCGAGGCCAAGGCCAAGCCGATGATGGTCGCCGCCGACGATGGTCAGCCGCTGGAGGTGCCGACTTCGCTGGCCAGCTTCGACCAGATTCAGCAGCAGGTCGCCGACATCGTCGACCGGCTCGACGAGATCCCGTTCCGCGACATCGGGCGCGACCTCAGCGACACCGTGCGCAGCGCGCGTGATCTGCTGCGGCAGATCGACGGAGAGGTCACGCCAGAACTACGCCGGCTGCTCGAGGATGTGCGCGCCACCGTCAATGCGGCCAACCAGAGTCTGGCGCAACCGGATGCGCCGCTGCAGCAGAACCTCACCGAGACGCTGGACGAACTCGATCGGGCGGCGCGTTCGATGCGCTCGCTGACCGATTATCTGCAACGGCATCCCGAATCGCTGATCCGAGGCAAGGCCAACGACCCCGATCCCACCGACAACTTCCCGAACGAATGATGAGCATGCGAGCCCGGTTTCTGCTGATGGCGGTGCTGATCGTCGGTGTCGCGGCCTGCGCTTCCGAGCCGATCCAGTTCTACACCTTGATACCGCCGGATTCCGCGATGCCAGCCACGGGCGTGGCCGGCGCGCCGTATCAGATCGAGATGCTGCCGGTGGAGACGCCGACGCAGATCGACGGGCCGCAGATGGTGTTGCGCCGGGGCGGCGGCGAGATACTGCTGCTGGAAACCCGGCGCTGGATCGCGCCGGTGGCGGACGAGGTACGCAGCGCGATCTCCAACCGGCTGACGCGCGAACTGGGGACCGCCGACGTATACGGTTTACCGCGGACCCGCGACGCGGCGATCTACCGCATCAAGGTCGAGCTGAACCGCTTCGAGTCCTATCTGGACCGCAGCGCCCTGATCGAGGCCACCTGGTCGGTACGCAAGCTCGATACGGGGGCCGCACCGCTGGTCTGCAAGACGCGCACCGAGGAGCCGGTGACGGCCGGTTTCCCGGCGCTGGTGGAAGGCCATCAGCGTGCCGTGGTCCGGATCGCGGACGCCATCGCCGCCAGTTTGCGGCAGATGGCAACGGCCCAGGCCGCGAGCTGTCCCTGACCCGCCGAAGCGGGCCCGAAGACCCTCAGTGCGAGCCCGGTAGCGAACGGCGCAGTTCGGCCAGACTCTCGCGGACCGATTTCGCGAGCAGGCTGGCGGCGCTGCCGATTTCCTGGGCCGCGTGCTGCCCAGCCTGACGTGTCGGCGCCAGCTCCTGTTGCAGGCGAACCCAATCGGCTTTCAGCGAGGTCCAGCGGTCCTTCGCCTCGCTTTTCAGCAGGTGCGCCTGCAGCGCCAGCTCCTGGTAGGCCTGCTCCAGGCTTTCGACATCTTTCAGGCTGCGAACGTCTTCATGGCTCATCGCTTACTCCGGATGGTTGGGTGAAGCGCCATCATGAAGCCCGGCGCGGCGCTGGACATTGACCGGCGTCAGTCCGGTTGCACCGCCGCTGCGGGGCTGAAAGTCATGGGCGCACCCTTGAACGGCGCCGCAAAACCCCCATGAAGCCTCGACCCATTCACCGCGAGGAGCCGCAAGGCACGCCATGTCCGCAGAACGTCACGAATTCCAGGCCGAAACCCGATCACTGCTGCGCCTGATGATCCATTCGATGTATTCGAACAAGGAGATCTTCCTGCGCGAGCTGGTGTCGAATGCCTCCGACGCCTGCGACAAGCTGCGCTTTCTGGCGATCCAGCAGCCGGAATTGGCCGGCGACGACGAACTCGCCGTGGAACTGGCGATCGACAAGGAAGCCGGCACGCTGACGGTGCGCGACAACGGTGTCGGCATGTCTCGTCAGGAAGTCATCGACAACCTCGGCACCATCGCGCGCTCCGGCACCAGGCAGTTCATGGAGCAGCTCTCGGGCGATCAGGCCAAGGATTCACAGCTGATCGGCCAATTTGGTGTCGGCTTCTATTCGGCCTTCATCGTCGCCGACAAGGTCACCGTGCGGACCCGACGTGCCGGTGCCGACGAAGCGGTGGTCTGGGAGTCCGCAGGCGAGGGCGAATACAGCCTCGAAGCCTGTGACAAGGAAGATCGCGGCACCGAAGTCGTGCTCCATATCCGAGACGACGACAAGGAATTCCTGGAGCCGATGCGGCTCGAGAACGTGGTGCGCAAGTACTCTGACCACATCGGTCTGCCGATTCGCCTCAAAGGCGAGGGCGACGCCGAAACCCGCGTGCTCAACGAGGCGCGCGCCTTGTGGACACGGCCCAAGTCCGAACTCAGTGACGAGGACTACACCGGCTTCTATCAGCACATCGCGCACGACTTCCAGCCGCCGCTGGCCTGGGCGCATCACCGCGTCGAAGGCAATCTCGAATACACCTCGCTGCTGTACATCCCGTCGCAGGCACCGTTCGATCTGTACAACCGCGAGCAGCAGCATGGCGTGAAGCTGTACGTGAAGCGGGTATTCATTCTCGACCGTGCCGACGAACTGCTGCCGAACTACCTGCGCTTCGTGCGCGGTCTGGTCGATACCGCGGACCTGCCGCTGAACGTGTCGCGCGAAATCCTGCAGTCCAACCGCGTGGTCGACAAGATTCGCAGCGCGCTGGTCAAGCGCGTGCTCGATCTGCTGGACGACATGGCCGAAAAGCGCCCCGAGGACTACGCCAAGTTCTGGACGCAGTTCGGCCGCGTGCTCAAGGAAGGCGTGGTCGAAGACCCGGCCAACAGTGAGCGCATCGCCAAGCTGCTGCGTTTCAATTCCACGCAGGACAGCGCCGCGCAGACCGTGACGTTGGCTGATTACGTGTCGCGCATGCCCGAGGGCCAGGAGAAGATCCTGTATCTCACCGGAGAGTCGCTGCCCGCGCTGAAGAACAGCCCGCATCTGGAAGGCTTCCGCAAGGCCGGCTACGAAGTGCTGCTGCTGGCCGACCGCGTCGACGAATGGGTGGTGACCCACCTCACCGAGTTCGACGGTAAGCCGCTGGAATCCGCCGCGCGCGGAGACGCGGAAGCGGCCGGCAAGATAGAGACGCCGGACAAGGCGCGCTTCGAGGCCGAGTTCGCCGAGGTCGTCGGCAAGCTGCCGGAGGCACTCGGTGGGCGCATCGAATCGGCGCGCCTGTCGGCCCGCCTGACCGAATCGCCGTCCTGTCTGGTAGTTCCGGAGAACGGCATGTCGCGCCAGCTTCTGGAAATCCTCAAACAGGCCGGAGAAGCGGCGCCCGAGACCAAGCCGATCCTCGAAATCAATCCCGAGCATCCGCTGGTGGAGCGTCTCAAACAGGCCGAGGGCGAGGGCTTCGGCGACCTCGCCGAGGTGCTGTTCGGCCAGGCTGTGCTCGCCGAAGGCGGTCAGCTCGACGACCCCAGCGGCTTCGTCAAGCGCCTCAACAAGCTGATCCTGCAACAGACCGAAAGCCGGCTCATTCTGTAGGGAAGACGCGGGGCCCGCTCGGCCGGGCGGCGAATCGGGTTCAGCGAACGTCGCCCGCCAGCGGGCCCGCCGAGTCGCCATGCGGCTGCGTTCTCAAGCGGTGAAGCAGGCGCTGCGGGTCGGCGTCCGCAATGAGTAGGGCGCGGTGCGCCGGCTTCAGAAACTGCTCCGCGACGGCGTGATCGAGAAAACGCAGCCACGGCGTGAAGTACCCGGCCACATTGAGCAGGCCGCAGGGTTTGGCGTGTATGCCCAGTTGCGCCCAGGTCAGGACCTCGGTGAGTTCCTCCAGCGTGCCCATGCCACCGGGCAGGGCGACAAAGGCGTCAGCCCGGTCAGCCATGCGCTTCTTGCGCGTGTGCATCGAGTCCACGACCTCGAGCTCGGTCAGCCCGGTATGCGCCACCTCTTTGTCGACCAGCACACGCGGAATCACGCCATGGACCTTGCCGCCGCGGTGCAGTGCGGAATCTGCAATCACTCCCATCAGGCCGACCCGCGATCCACCATAGACAAGTTCCAGGCCTTGTTCGGCCAGCGCGGCGCCGATGGTGATTGCGGCTTCTCGATAGTCGTCACGAGCGCCGATGCTGGAGCCCAGAAATACGCAGACGCTTCTCATCTGATTCCTCTTCGTACTGCGCGACTTGTTCCTATTCGGCCGCGCCTTTCGGAGTGGCCGGCCGCACCGGCACCCCCACATTGCAAACCTCGATCTTGTCGGTGGATTCGACAAACCAGCCCAGGTCCCGTGAACGCCGTGATTCGGCATAGCGGCCGAAGGTTTCGATGTCGGTGCGCAGCACTTCCAATGGCGTGCGCGCAGCCGGCGGCAAGTCGGCCGCGATGCGGACCGAGCGGATCGTCGGCATCGTCTCGTCGCCCTCGTAGAAACCGAGCGTGCCGTGACCGCGCGGCAGGGCGGACAGGTATTCCATGCCCTGCAGCACGCGGCCGGCCAGGGTGATGTTGCGGTCCAGCTGGCGTGGGGAGTGACCGATCACCACGTAGAGCTGGGACCCGCTACCGCTGTCGGGTTCCGTGCCGCGTGCAACGCCGACCATGCCGTAGCAATGCGTCAGCCAGACCGCCTTGTGCTGCGCGTCGCGAGCCGCCGGAAAACCGTCGATGTAGCCGACCTCGGCCGCGTAGACGTCTCCGTCCGGCAGCGGCGTGAACGACAGGGTTTCATTCCAGGGAATGGCGTATTCGGCGGGAATCGGCTTGTCCGCCAGCGGCTCCTGGCGAGCTGCGCCGGTATCAGCCTTGGGGTCGCCCCACTGCGTCACGTAGTTGTCCTGCACGCGGATGATCGATAGTCCGTCGTAATAGCCCTTGGCGGCCAGTGCCTTGATGTTGGCGACAGCGGCGGGCGCGAACGTCGGATTGAGTTCGATGATGACGCGGCCTGCGGCGAGTTCCATGTACAGCAGATGGGCGTCTGCTGGACGCCTCCAGTCGGAGGGTTCAGAGTCTTCGAGGATCTCGGCGGAAGTTGTGGCGAACGTCGGCCCTGAAACAGCGAGTCCGGTGGCAAGCGCCAGCAGAGACAGGCGGAACGAGCGAGCGCGAGTGGACATCGGGAAATTCCGGTGAGATGTTGTTGCAACGCTAGCGCGTTCTCTACCGATCGTCACTTCAGGCATACGACCTTGGTCGATATGGTCTTCCCGGAGTGCACGCGGGAAAATGGTGGGCTTGCAATAATCGATGTAAAGAACGACGCCGGAGGATAGTTCAGGCATGAACGCGATCGTCTTGTTGGTGGTGGGGCTGGCCGTGATGCTGCTCGGCTATCGTTTCTATTCACGATTTCTCGCCACGAGAATCTACAGGCTGGACGAGAACTTCCGCACGCCGGCGCACGAGTTCGAGGATGGCATCGACTACGTGCCGACCAACAAGTTCGTGCTGTGGGGACACCATTTCACTTCGGTGGCCGGCGCGGCGCCGATCGTCGGTCCTGCCATCGCCGTGATCTGGGGCTGGGTGCCGGCGTTCCTGTGGGTCGTGATCGGTACGGTGTTCATGGCCGGCGCCCATGACTTCGGCGCGCTGTGGGCCAGCGTGCGCAACAAGGGGCAGTCCATCGGTTCGCTCACCGGCACGGTGATCGGCGGGCGGGCGCGCAATCTGTTCCTGGTCGTGATCTTCCTGCTGCTGCTGATGGTCAACGCCGCGTTCGCCGTGGTCATCGCCAATCTGCTGGTGTCCACGCCGACCGCAGTGATTCCGGTCTGGGGGGCGGTGCTGGTGGCCTTGATGATCGGTCAGCTGATCTACCGCGTGAAGATGAAGCTGCTGTGGCCGTCGATCATCGGCGTGGTGGTGCTTTACGGCATGATCCTGCTCGGCAGCGCCTATCCGATTGCCCTGCCGGACAGCGTGTTCGGCATGGGGTCGAAGACGGCCTGGATCATCCTGCTGTTCGTCTATGCCGGCATCGCTTCGCTGCTGCCAGTGTGGGTGCTGCTGCAACCGCGCGACTACATCAACGGTCTGCAGCTGTTCGTGGGTCTCGGGCTGCTCTACGTGGCCGTGCTGATCTGCGCGCCCGAGGTGGTGGCGCCGGCGATCAACCACGCCGTGCCGGAAGGCACGCCCAGTCTGCTGCCCTTGCTGTTCGTGACGATCGCCTGCGGTGCCATCAGCGGTTTCCATGGCCTGGTGGCCTCGGGCACCAGCTCCAAGCAGCTCGACAAGGAAACCGATGGGCGCTTCGTCGGCTACTTCGGTTCGGTGGGCGAGGGCATGCTCGCGCTGGCCGCGATCATCTGCTGCGTCGCCGGCTTTCCGGATGTCGATGCCTGGTCCGGTGTGTATAACAAATGGCAGGGCGGTGGCGTCAACGCCTTCGTCCAGGGCGGCGATACGATTCTCACGCAAGGCCTGGGGCTGCCGGCCGATCTGGGTGCCACGGTGCTCGCGGTGATGGCGATCCTGTTCGCGGCCACCACCATGGATACCGGTTTGCGCCTGCAGCGATATGTGGTGCAGGAGGCCGGCGAATTGCTGGGCCTCAAGGTCAACGGTCTGCTCGGCACGCTGATCGCGCTGGGCGTCTGTCTGGCCTTGTCCTTCGGTGCCGGTGCCGAGGGCTCCGGCGGCATGGTGATCTGGCCCTTGTTCGGCACCACCAACCAGCTGCTGGCCGGGCTGACCCTGGCGATCGTCTCGGTGATTCTGATCAAGCAGCAGCGCCCGGCGATCTACACCGTGGTTCCGCTGATCTTCGTGCTGGTGATGTCGGTCTATGCGCTGATCGTGCAGCTCGGACAGTTCTATGCGGCGCAGAACTGGTTGCTGCTGGGCATGGATATCGTGATTCTGATCGCGGCGCTGTGGGTCGCCCTCGAAGCGGCGGTGGCGATGCGGCGCGGCGTGGCAGCGAACGCGAGTTCGCCCGTGTGAACGAGCCACCCGCCTGGCGCCGCTTCACCGCCGCGTTCGGCGCCGGTCTGCGTGATTTCTACGCTGTGCCGTATCGGCGAACCTTTGCCCGCGCACGCCGCGACGAGGACGATTTGTTCATGCTGCTGGTATTCGGCGAGGCCCTGGGCCTGCCGAATCCGGCGCAGTGGTACTGCCTGGAACTGATGCCGCTGCTGTACGAGCGCTTTCATGACTGGCACCGCCGCATGGGCATGCCGCATTCGCCGCTGGAGTACATCTCATGCTGCTGACACTGGCGCGCGAACGGCGCCTGTTGCTGGTGGGCGGCAAGGGCGGCGTCGGCAAGACCACGATCGCGGCCGCCACCGCGCTGGCGATGGCGCGCGAGGGACGACGCGTACTGCTGGTTTCAACCGATCCGGCGCACAATCTCGGCCATCTGTGGGGACGTTCGATCGGCCCCGATCCGGTGCGCGTGGAGGCGGGTCTGGACGCGGTGGAGCTCGACCCGCAGGCGGTGGCCGATGCGCATCTGGACAGCGTAGGCCGGGAGCTGCGGCGCCTGATGCCGCCGCATCTGGCCGGCGAGGTGGACAAGCATCTGGCATTGTCGCGCGAGGCGCCCGGTCTGCACGAGGCAGCTCTGCTGGAAAAGCTCGCGCAGACGATCGAAGGCGCGCAGGACAGCCACGATCTCGTCGTGGTCGATACGGCGCCGTCCGGTCACACCGCGCGGCTGCTGGCCTTGCCGGAAATGATGGCGGCCTGGACCGACGGTCTGCTGCTGCGTCGCAAGCGCGCGGAGCGATTCACCACCGCGCTGTCCAATCTCGGCGCGCGTGACGTCGAAGATCGGGTGTTTGGTGCCGGCGGCGAATCGCAGAGCCGCGACCAGCGTATTCGCCAGGTCTTGTTGCAGCGCCGCCAGCGCTTCGAGCGTCTGCGCGAACGGCTGGCCGACATGGAGTCCACGGCCTTTGTCATCGTGCTGACCGCGGAACGCCTGCCGGTGCTGGAGACCATCGAGCTGCACGCGCAACTGCACAAGGCTGGCCTCGCCGTCGGCGGGCTGGTGATCAACAAGCGTTCGCCGCGCGATGCCGGTGGCTTTCTTGCCGAACGCTGGCGCCAGGAGTCGCTGCATCTGGACACGCTGCAGCAACAGCTACCGGATTTGGAACGTCTGGAGCTGCCGTTGATGCCGAACGATCTGGTTGGCGCCGAGGCACTGGTAGCGTTGTCTGTGCAGTTCGCCGACGCATAGCGGCGCCGGCCGCAAAGTTCGTCAAATCCTCTCGGTACGCCGTTCCGGCGCCGGTTTGTCGTAGCATCGGCACAAGAATTCCCGGGGTTCATGATGAAACTTCTCGTTCGCGGGCTCGCGCCGCTCGCCATGCTGATCCTGCTTGCTGCGACGTATCCGGCGGCCGCCCATGAAACCGAATGTGTCGATGGCACGGCCAAAGGCTATGCCTGTAGCCATGTCGATCTGCTGGCTCATCTGAGCCCGGCCGAACTGGGCGGTATCGCGGGCGAGTCGCTCAACGACGTCTGGGGCTGGACCGATGGTTTCGGCACCGAATACGCCCTGGTCGGCATGATCGAAGGCACCGCCTTCGTGCGACTGCCGCCGATCGGCAGCGAGGCCGCGCCGGAGCTGCTGGGTCGCCTGCCGGCCAGCGACGGCGCCAACGGTAATGACTTCAAGTGCCATCACGACGAAGGTTGCGGCGGTTCCAGCTGGCGCGACATCAAGACCTATGCCGGCTACGCCTACATCGTCAGCGAAGCCGACGGTCACGGACTGCAGGTGTTCGATCTGCGGCGTCTGGTGGGCGCACCGGCCGGCGATGCGGTGTTCGACGAGGACGGTCGCTACGACGGTTTCGGCCACGCCCACAACATCGTCATCAACGAAACCAGCGGTCACGCATTTGCCGTCGGCAATGGCAATTCCGGCAGCAATTCCAGCGGCGGCCTGCTGATGCTCGACCTGAGCGAAGACCCGGTAAACCCGGTCGCCCTGGGACGCATCGATCTCGACGGCTACGTTCACGATGCGCAGTGCATCGACTACGACGGTCCGGATACCGACTACAACGGTCGCGAGCTGTGCTTCGGCGCGGACGAGGACACGCTCACGGTGTTCGACGTGGAGGATGGTCCGGCCACCGCGTCGCTGGTCGCCCGCGTCGGCTATGTCGGCGCCGAGTATACGCATCAGGTCTGGCTGTCCGAGGATCGCCGCTACCTGTTCCTGAACGACGAGCTGGACGAATACGACACCGGCTCACGCACGCATCTGCGCGTGTTCGACGTGAGCGATCTCGATGCGATCACGCTGGCCGCCGAGTACCAAGCGCCGACGTTGTCGATCGACCACAACAACTACGTGCAAGGGCGCTGGCTCTACCAGACCAACTACACCGCCGGCCTGCGCATCCTCGACATCGCGGACCCGCTGAATCCGGTCGAGGCCGGCTATTTTGATACCCAGCCTTCACGGGATGCGACGGTATTCGAGGGCACCTGGAGCAACTATCGCTTCGCCAGCGGTCGCACGCTGCTCAGCGACATCGAGGATGGTCTGTTCGTGGTGCTGCCGCGCATTGCCGATCAGGACGGCGCCGATCTGAACCTCAGCCTGGAATCGGTCGGCGTGCCCGAAAGCCCGTCGGTCCAGCTGAATCTGAGCAATGCCGGTTCGGACGATGCCTACGATGTGCTGATGACGGCACATCTGCCGCGCGGCCAAGCCTGGTCGCTGATCGACGCCCCTGGCGCTGCGAACTGCGGCCCGGTCGGCCGCGTCGTACAGTGCCGACTGGCCTTGATGCAGGCTGGTGAGAGTCTGAGCTTTCTGCTCAATGTTGAGGTGAATGGTTCGGGTGTGCTGCCGGCGGTCGCGATGGCCTATGCCGACAGCGCCGACCCCAGTCCTGCGGACAATCTCGCCAAGGCCGATATCGAATCCTTCGCCGGTGACGAAGTGCGCGAGGTCGGAGACGACGGCGGTGCGCTGCCATCGCTGGCCTTATGCCTGCTCGGCCTCGCCGGCCTGGCGCGCCGCCTGATTCAGTCCAAGGCGGGATAGTCGGTGTAGCCCTCGGCTCCGCCGCCGTAGAAGGTGTCGCGGTTCGGTTCGTTCAGCGGCGCGCCTTCGCGCAGGCGTCTTGGAAGATCGGGGTTGGCGATGAAGGCGCGCCCGAAGGCCACCATATCGGCTGCGCCGCTCTCGATTGCTGCCGCCGCCATCGCGCCGTCGTAGCCATTGTTTGCGATCCACGCGCCGGCAAACGACCGGCGCAGCGCCAGAAAGTCAAAGCCCTTGAGGTCGCGCGGGCCTTGGGTCGCGCCTTCGATGACGTGGATATAGGCCAGCCCGAACGGCGCCAACCGTTCCACGGCGCGGCCGAACAGGGCCTGCGGATCGCTGTCGTAGGCGTCATTGGCAGGGCTCACCGGCGATAGCCGCAGGCCGGTGCGCTCGCCGCCGATCTCGGCGGTCACGGCCTGTGCCACCTCGTACAGAAAGCGCGTGCGGTTTTCGACGCTGCCGCCGTACTCGTCGTCGCGCCGGTTGCTGGAATCCTTGAGAAACTGATCGATCAGGTAGCCGTTGGCGCCGTGGATCTCCACGCCGTCGAATCCGGCGTCCATGGCGTTGCGCGCGGCGCGGCGATAGTCCTCGACGATCGCGGGAATCTCGTCCAGGCGCAGCGCCCGGGGCTCGGAGACGTCGGCGAACCCGCTTTCGATGAAGGTCTTGGTGTTCGCCCTGATCGCGGACGGCGCCACCGGCACCTCGCCCTCGGGCAGCAGGCTCAGGTGCGAGATGCGGCCCACATGCCACAGTTGGATCACCATGCGTCCGCCGGCGGCATGCACCGCTTCGCTGACCCTGCGCCAGCCGGCGACCTGTTCCGGCGAATGAATTCCCGGCGTGCGCAGATAGCCCTGGCCCAAGGGACTGATCTGGGTCGCTTCGCTGATGATCAGGCCGGCGCTGGCGCGCTGCGCGTAGTAGGTGGCATGCAAGTCGGTGGGAACATTGCCGTCCGCGGCGCGGTTGCGCGTCAGCGGTGCCATCGCGATGCGGTTGGCGAGCCTCAGGGCACCGACTGAAATCGGGTCGAACAAGGGGGATGGGGCGGTCATCCGAAGCTCCGGTGTCGGGAAGGGGTGAGTCACTATACGAAATCGGATCGCACTTGGAGATGAATTTTGTCGTTGATGCCGTCGGGCGCAAAGCGCCGCCCGTTCTGGCATAGTTGCGCCCCGTTTTTTCCGGGACTGCAAGGAACTGAGCGCCGCCATGACCACCACCTCGTTTCCCAAAGAGGACATCAAGGTTCTGCTGTTGGAGGGCCTGGCCCCGACCGCCGTCGAGACCTTCCGTGCCGCGGGCTACAGCAACATCGAGTATCACGAGAAGTCGCTGCCGCCCGCCGAGCTGGCCGCGGCTGTGGCCGATGCGCATATCGTCGGCATCCGCTCGCGCAGCCACCTCACCGCCGATATCTTCCAGAATTCCCGTCGGTTGATGGCGGTGGGCTGTTTCTGCATCGGCACCAATCAGGTCGCGCTCGATGCCGCGCAGGCACGCGGCATCCCGGTGTTCAATGCGCCGTATTCGAACACCCGCAGCGTCGCCGAGCTGGTGATCGCCGAAGCAGTGATGCTGATGCGCCGCATCCCCGAGAAGAACATGGTCTGCCATCGTGGCGGCTGGGCCAAGAGCGCGGCCGGCAGCTACGAAGTGCGCGACAAGGTGCTCGGCATCGTCGGCTATGGCCACATCGGCACGCAGGTCGGTGTGCTCGCCGAAAGCATGGGCATGCGCGTGATCTATTACGACATCGAGACCCAGCTCGCACTTGGCAATGCCAGAGCCACCGCCAGTCTCGATGATCTGCTGGCGCGTGCCGACATCGTGACCCTGCACGTGCCGGAAACGCCGTCCACGCGCATGATGATCGCTGAGCCGCAGCTGGCTGCGATGAAGCAGGACGCGGTGCTGATCAACGCCTCGCGCGGCACCGTGGTCGATATCGATGCGCTGGCCGGGCACCTGCGCAGCAAGCATCTGGCCGGTGCCGCGATCGACGTGTTCCCGGTGGAACCGACCGGCAACAGCGATCCTTTCGAATCGCCGCTGGTGGGCATGGACAACGTGATTCTGACGCCCCACATCGGCGGCTCCACCGGCGAGGCGCAACAGAACATCGGCCTGGAAGTGGCCGCCAAACTGGTGCGCTACAGCGACAACGGTTCAACCCTGTCGGCCGTGAACTTTCCCGAAGTGTCGCTGCCGGAGCACATGGACAGCCGCCGCTTGCTGCACATCCACGAGAACGTGCCGGGCATGCTCAGTCGCATCAACGAGCTGTTCTCGGCCGGTGAAGTCAACGTGGATGCGCAGTTCCTGCAGACGCGCGGCAAGGTCGGCTACGTGGTGATCGATGTCAGCGCCTCGGAAGCACAGGCCAGGCAGCTCAAGGACGGCCTCGCGGCGATTCCGGGAACGCTGAAGACGCGGCTGCTTTACTAGCAGTCCTGTTCCTGATTCGGCCGGGCGGGTTTGCGCTCGGCTGAGTACAGTGTCGGCTCCCGTGACTTGGAGCAGTCGATGACACCGCGCATTCCGTTCTGGGATCGTCTCAAGTTCTTTCTGGAACGGCAGTTCGTCAAGGGCCCGCACTATCAGTTGCTGGCAGTGGCGGCGCTGATCGGGCTGATCTCGCTGATCGGCGGGCTCGCCGTCATCGATACCGGCGCGCCGTTGGATGACACCGGCGGCGCGGTGTGGTGGGCGTTCCTGCGGCTGACCGACCCCGGCTACCTTGGCGACGATGTCGGTGCCTGGCGGCGCACGGTGTCCACGGTCCTGACGATCAGCGGCTACGTGGTGTTTCTCGGCGCACTGGTCGCGATTCTCACGCAATGGCTCAACACCAAGATGCGTCAGCTCGAACAGGGGCTCACGCCGGTGGCAACGCGAGGCCATGTCGTGATTCTGGGTTGGACCAATCGCACCACGCCGGTGGTGCGCGAGCTGATGCTGTCGACCGGGCGGCTGCGCCGCTTCCTGCGCAGCCGCGGCACGCGTTCTCTGCAACTGGTGATCCTGGCCCAGGAAATGAGCGCGGCGCAGGCGCAGGCCCTGCGCGACGATCCCGCGATCGGCCGCCGCGCGCGTGACATCGTGCTGCGCTCCGGCAACGCGCTCAATGTCGAGCATCTGCAGCGTGTCTCCTGCGGCACGGCCTCGGCGATCATTCTGCCCAGCGAGGTGTTCGGCGAGAGCGAGCTGATCTCCTCGGATGTGCAGACCGTCAAGACCTTGATGACGATCGAGGGCGAGGCGCTGGCGGCCGGGCGCGCGCCGCCGTATGTCGTGGCCGAGCTTCAGGACGCGCGCAAGGTATCGGTGGCGCGCAGCGCGTATCACGGGCCGCTCGAGGTTATCGCCAGTGACGCGGCGCTGAGCCGCCTGATCGCGCAGAACCTGCGCCAGCCGGGGCTGGCCCTGTTCTACGCCGAGGTGCTGACGCACAGCGTCGGCTACGAGTTCTACGTCAGGCAGTTTCCGGCGGCCGCCGGGCGACGCTTCGGCGAGCTCGCGGCAGGCTTTCCGAACGCTCTGCTGTGCGGACTGGTGCGTGAAGTCGACGGCGTGCATCAGGCGCAGCTCTGTCCGGACCCAGGCATGCCCGTACGGGCTGAAGATACTCTGGTGTTGCTGGCCGTCGACTATGCCGATACCGAATGGCGCGGCGCGACCGGCCCGCTGGCCCCGGCCATCACGCCGAAGAAGGCGGCGCGCCGCTCGCAGGCGCCGCGCCGCGTGCTGGTGCTGGGCTGGAACGACCGCCATCCGGCGATGCTCAGCGAGTTGGCGGCGCACGACGAGGATCGCTTCGAGGTCGACTTCGTCTCGGTGCTGCCGGCGGCGCAGCGCGATGCGGCGATCCAGCGCTATGCGCTGGGCAGCAAGCTTGCGCCGAGCCGCCAGTTCGAAACCGACTTTCTGGTCGAGACCGAACTGCGTGCCTTGTCGCCGGCGGATTACGACTGCGTGCTGCTGGCCAGCAGCGACGTGCTGGCCAGCGAGGTCGAGGCCGATGCGCGCACCGTGGTCGGCTACCTGGTGCTGCGCCAGATCCTTCGGGGTGCATCGCGCCGACCCCAGGTTCTGGTCGAACTGTCGGACGCCAGCAACGAGAAGATCGTCGGCGAAACCCGCGACGAGATTCTGGTGGGTCCGCTGCTGCTCAGCCACATGCTGGCGCAGGTGGCGCTGCGCCGAGAACTGCGCGCGGTATTCGAAGTCCTGTTCGGTGCCGGCGGCGCCGACGTCTCGTTCCTGCCCCCGGAGCGTTACGGTCTGTCGGGTCGGCGCAGCTTCGCGGATGTGGCGGCGGCGGTGGCGGCGGCCGGTGACATTGCGCTTGGTCTGTACCGTCCCGGTCTGGGCAGCGGCCAGCGGCTGCAGCTCAACCCGGATCGCAGCGTGGCGGCTGCTTTCGAGCCCGAGGACCGGATCGTGGTCCTCGGCAACGCCTGATTGCCCGGCCCTGTCCAACCGCCGATCAGCGCAGGCCGTTGACCTGTTGCGGCGAGGCTGGTGATGCGCGGTTGCCCCAATTCGACCGCACATAGCTGGCGACCGCGGCGATCTGTTCGTCGCTCATCGACGGGCCGAACGGCGGCATCGAATGCGGATGCGGTTCGTCGTCCGTGGCGGCGGCGAATCCGCCTTCGAGAATCACACGCAGTACGTTGGTCGGATCGGCGTCGGTTACGGTCGGGTTGCCGGCCAGCGGTGGATAGTCGGGGGCCTTGCCGCGTCCGTCGCGGCCATGACAGGACGCGCAGTGTTCGGCATAGGCGCCGAGTCCGGTTTTGGGATCGGACGGCGCGTTCGGACCGGCCTCCGCGGTCGCGGCGGGCGCGGACTCGTTCTGCGCCTCGGCATTCTTGAGGTAGTAGGCGATCGCATGCAGATCCTCGTCGGTGAGGAATTGCAGGCTGCGATGTATCACTTGGCGCATCGGTCCGGCGGCGATGGTGTGGTCCGGCGCCTGCCCGGTCTTGAGGAAGGTCTGCAACGCTTCGAGGCTCCAGCTTCCGATGCCGTAGTCCGGGTTGGAGGAGATGTTCGGCGCACGCCACTGCTCGACCACGCCGCCGCCCAGAGCCTCGTCGTTCTTCCCGGCACCGAGCAGATTGCGTGGTGAATGGCAGGCTTCGCAGTGGCCGAGCCCCTTGACCAGATAGGCGCCACGATTCCAGGTGTCGCTGTGCGTGCTGCTGGCCTCGAACGGATCGGGCCAGAAGAACAGCAGTCGCCAGCCCAGCATCAGCGGGCGCATCGAAAACGGCCATTGCAAATCGTGTTCCCGGCTCGGGACATCCAGCGGTTCCAGGGTATCCAGCCAGGCCTTGATCGCGTCGACATCCTCCGGCTTGACCAATGCATAGCTGGTGAACGGGAAGGCGGGGTACAGGTACTTGTGGCCGGGCGCCACACCGTCGAGCATGGCTTCGCGGAATTCCTCGGCAGTCCAGCCGCCGATGCCGTGTTCGGGATGCGGCGTGATGTTGGGACCGAACATAGGACCGAACGGCGAGTCCAGCCGTACGCCGCCAGCGAAAGGCTGATCCACGTCCTGGGTGTGGCAGCCGGCGCAGTCGCCGACGATCGCCAGATAGCGGCCGCGCCGAACCTGGTCGGACGCGGTGTCGGGCATCGGGTAGTACAGGCCGCTTTGCTCGGTGGCGATGCCCTGGGCATTGGAACCCACGGCTTCGCGGGTATCCGGTTTCGGCAAGGGCAGCGTTTCGTCGGGTCGCGCTGTCACAGGCAGCGAGGCCAGATAGGCGGCCGCGGCGTTGATTTCCTGGTCGCTCATCGATGCGGCGATGGCCGCCATTCCGGAGGCGCCGAGGTCCGGTCGTTTGCCGGCTTTCCAGTCCTGCAGGGCTGCACTCAGGTAGGGCTGATGCTGGCCGGCGATGGCTGGCGCGTGCTCGCGGCTGTCGCCGGCCAGTGTGGCGCCGTGGCATTCGATGCAAGCCTTCCCGTCCGCGGACTGCGGGGATTCCTGGACGAGCTTGCGCCCCAGCTCGAGCTGCGCCGCGTCACTGTTCACCGGCAGATCGAGTTTGGGCGGGGTCTGCCGGGCGAAGTATTTGGCGATCTCGCGCAGATAATCGTCAGGCAGGTCGCTGACGATGCGGTTCATCAGCGCGTAGTCGCGCTCGCCGGTCTGGAAGGCTCGAAGCTGTTGATACAGGTAGGGCGCGGACTGACCGGCGAGGCGAGGGTAGTAGGGAAAGCGCGCGTCGCCGCCCTCACCCTGTTCGCCGTGGCAACTGGTGCATGCGGCGATGCCTTGTGCAAAATCGCGCTCGGCACTCGAGTCGGCCGAGGCCTCACTCACGGAGACGCCCACCGCGAGCAAGGACACGGCGAGCCAGGGGACGGGACGCGTCATCGGCGGTTCCGGAATCGATCGGAGATGAGGTCGAGCCTTGCAGGCGAGCGCTGAACTCGCACTTAAGTTTTCGGGCTCGGAATCGGGCCCGTACTTGATCCGGATCAAGCCTGGGTTCGGCGCGGATGTGCAAACTGGGCGGCCACTCAAAGTTCGCAGCAAGGAGACAGCATGGCTAGAATACTGATGCCCTATGACGGTTCACAATCGTCGAAGCGCGCCCTCGATCATGTGATCAGAAGCCATGCGGACGCCGCGGCGGTCGAGTTGGTGCTGATCAACGTGCAGGAGCCGCCGGTGATGTTCGGCGACTATCTGACGGCGTCCATGGTCGAGCAGATCGACAGCGGCCAGCGCAGCTACGGGGACAGTCTGCTGCAGGAAGCCACCGCCCGTCTCAAGGAAGCCGGAATTCAGGTCCGGGCCGAAGTGATCGTGGGCAATATCGCGGACAGCATCGTTGCGCAGGCGGTCGAGAAGCACTGCGACAGCATCGTCATGGGCACGCGTGGCATGGGCAGTTTCGGCAACCTGCTGTTGGGTTCGGTGGCCTCGAAAGTGGTCCACCAGGCGGACATGCCGGTGACCCTGGTCAAATAGCGGGGGCTTTGCCGACGCTGTTAGCATTCACGGTTTTCGGTATTCCGGAGCACCCGATGCGTCGCCGCCTGAATCTCATCCCGCCGTTGTGCGCGGGACTGTTGTCGCTGTTGCTGCTGAGCGCGTGCGAACGTCAGGCATCTGCGCCCGCGCCGGTTGCGGAGGGCGCGCCGGAACCAGCGGATGGGCTGACTCCGCCGGTCGACGTCCAGGCACGGCTCGATGCCTACGTTGAAGTCCCCCTTGAGGCCGACCTGTCGGGGCTCAGCGAGATGCAGCGGCGCATGGTCGGCAAGCTGATCGAGGCGGCGCAGGCGATCGATCCGATCTTCTGGGAACAGAGCTGGGGGCAGCCGGAGTCGCTGCTGTCACGCGTGTCCGGCGCGGCCCAACGTGAATACGTGCAGATCAACTACGGTCCCTGGGACCGGCTCAATGGCGACGAGCCCTTCATCGCCGGGATCGGTCCGCGTCCGGCCGGCGCGCGCTTCTATCCCGAGGACATGACGCGCGAGGAATTCGAAGCGGCCACGCTCGCCGACAAATCCGGCCTGTATGCGCTGCTGCGCCGGGATGACGACGGCAAACTCATGACCGTGCCCTACCACCAGGCCTATGCCGCACAGCTGGAGATCGCCGCGAACCATCTGCGCGAAGCGGCGGAACTGGCCGAAGACTCCGGGTTCAGGCGCTACCTCGAACTGCGCGCGGACGCGTTGCTCGACGATGATTACCAGCCCAGCGACTTCGCGTGGATGGACATGAAATCCAATCCGGTCGACATCATCATCGGCCCCATCGAAACCTACGAGGACCAGCTGTTCGGTTACAAGGCCGCGTTCGAATCCTATGTGCTGATCAAGGACGTGGAATGGAGCGAGCGCCTGGCCCGTTTCGCCGAATATCTGCCGGAACTACAGCGCGAACTGCCGGTGCCGGAACCGTACAGGGCCGAGACGCCCGGCTCCGATGCGGACCTCAACGCCTACTACGCAGTCTATTACGCGGGTGACGCCAACGTCGGCGCCAAAACCATTGCCATCAACCTGCCGAACGACGAGCAGGTGCAACTGGAGAAAGGCACACGCCGCCTGCAACTCGAAAACGTGATGCAGGCCAAGTTCGACAAGATCATGCTGCCGATCGCCGAGGTGCTGATTGCCGACGAGCAGCAGGACAATCTTTCGTTCGACGCCTTCTTCCAGAACACCATGTTCCACGAGGTGGCGCACGGACTCGGCATCAAGAACACGCTGGACGGCGCGGGCACGGTGCGCAAGGCGCTCAAGGAATACGCCTCGGCGTTCGAGGAAGGCAAGGCGGATGTGCTGGGTCTTTACATGGTCACCAAGCTGGCGCAGAAAGGCGAGCTTGAGGAATCGCAGCTCATGGACAACTACGTGACCTTCCTCGCCGGCATCTTCCGCTCGGTACGTTTCGGCGCCAGTGACGCGCATGCCAAGGCGAACATGGTGCGCTTCAATTTCTTCAAGTCCCAAGGTGCGTTCACGCGCGATGAGGAAACCGGGCGCTACAGCGTGAATTTCGACCGCATGCAGCAGGCCATGAACGATCTGTCGGCGAAGCTGCTGAAGGTGCAGGGTGACGGCGACTACGCCGAGGCCGAGCGCATGAGCATCGGGATGGGCAAAATCGGCGAACCGCTGGCCTCCGATCTGAAGCGGCTGAGCGCGGCCGACATCCCGGTCGACATCCGCTTCCGTCAGGGGGCAGACGTGCTGGGGCTGCAGGCCGAATGAAGCCCGCGGACGGTCTGCGCCTATTGCGCCGACAGGCCGTGGCGCCGCTGCGCCAGCGCATCCTCACGGTGCTGCGCGGCAGCCCGAGCGCGCGCTTGTCCATCGACTACTCACAGCCGGTCGGCGACCCCGGCCTGTTCGGGCCGGACAGCGTCACCTGGAAGATTCATTCGGATTTCCCCGCGATGATGGCCGGCGGAATCTGTGCGCTGATGTTGCAGACCCTGCACCCATCCGCGCTGGCCGGCGTCTGGGATCACTCGGATTTTCGTGAGGACGTGCTCGGGCGTCTGCGCCGGACCACGGCGTTCGTGGCCGGTACGACATATGCGCCGACGGCCGGCGCGGAAGGTCTGATCGAACAGGTCCGGAACATTCACCGGCGCGTGCGCGGCACGGCGCCCGACGGCAGCGCCTACTCGGCGGACGATCCCGAGCTGCTGACCTGGGTCCATGTCACTGAGATGTGGAGCTTCCTCCAAGGCTATCGCCGGCACGTGGCGCCCGATCTGGATCGCGCGCTGGCGGACCGCTATTTCGATGAGACGCGATGCATCGCGGAGGCTCTGGGTGCGCGTGAAGTGCCCGGCTCTGTGGCGGCGGTGGATCAGTACTTCGAGGCCGTGCGCGGGCAGCTTGAATTCAGTGCACGCTCGCGCGAGGTGCTGGCGGTGCTGAACCGGATCGAACTGCCGATGCCCGGCGCTACTGCTGTGCGCGGTACCTTTCTCGGCGCCGGCGCGGCGCTGCTGCCGGACTGGGCGGCGCAGTTGCTAGGGCGTACTGCGCTGCGGCGCGCACGTGACCGTGCCGCCCAGCGCGCCTTGCGAGCGGCCTCGCCAGCGATTCGCCTGGCGCTGGCCGACGGCGCATCGGCCGTCGCCTGTCGCCGTGTCGGCCGCGACCGCTCGGCGCTGGCGTTCGGCTGAAGGTGCCGCTCAGAGGTTCTCGCCGGCGCGGATTGCAGCATGTTCGCGTTCCAGCTCCCGGCGCAGGGCGCGACGCCGCAGGGCGGCGTCACACCAGCGCTTTTCGTCGGGAGTTTCCGGTTCATACGGGGCACGGTACAGGGCTGGCGCTCGTCGTCCAGCGCCACCATCGTGAAGTAGCAGCTATTGGTATGACGCACCGTGCGACTGCGCGTGTCCTCCGCGATCACCTTGATGCCCACTTCCATCGAACTGCGTCCGGTCAGGTTCACCGAGGCCATGAAGTTGACCAGCTCGCCCACTTGGACAGGCTGTCGGAACGTCACCTGATCCACCGCCATCGTCACCACGTAGCTTCCGGCGTAGCGACTGGCGCAGGCATACGCGACCTCATCGAGCAGTTTCAGGATCGCGCCGCCGTGGACGTTGCCGGAG
The DNA here is from genome assembly GCF_031846245.1 of Banduia mediterranea. NCBI lineage: Bacteria > Pseudomonadati > Pseudomonadota > Gammaproteobacteria > Nevskiales > Algiphilaceae > Banduia > Banduia mediterranea. Next base: position 54,988 of record NZ_JAVRIC010000015.1, read on the forward strand.
AAATTGGCCATGTCCGGCGTCATCAGTACGGTCATCGAAAGCTGGTGCAGCGGCAGCTTGAGCATGGCGGCGTCGGGCACGGGCTAGGCGGTGTGGGGCATTGTGCCGCAAGCCTGCGCGGTCACGCCCGTAGTTCAGCGTGCCTCACACAGCGTGCGGGCAAACCACGCCAGGCTGCGTGCGTGCGCCAGCGTCGCCGAAGGATGGTGATAGGCGGAACGTGCCCAGCAATTGAATCCATGGCCCGCTTCCGGGTAGACATAGACCTCGCCGGGCTTGTGCTCGAAGCTACGCTTGATCTGGTCCACCACCTTCATCGGAATCGAAGGGTCTTTGCCGCCCAGCTGGAACACCACCGGGCACTCGATGCGTGGTGCCAGATTCAGGTAGTTCTCGGTGCCGGCGCCGTAGTAGCACACCGCAGCATCGATATCGGTGGACGCCGCGGTCTGGTAGGCGATGCGGCCGCCGAAGCAGTAGCCGAAGGCGCCGACCTTGCCCTTCTGTTCCGGCCGCGCGCGTAGCGCCGCGAGTGTGGACGCGGCGTCCAGACGAATCTGTTCGTCGGTCATTGCTGCCTTGAGTTCCTTGGCCTGCGCCAGGTCATCCGAGTCGTAGCCCAGTTCCACGCGAGGGGCTTCGCGCCAGAACACGTCCGGCGCCAGCACCACGAACCCGTCCATCGCGTATTGCTCGGCCACCTGGCGAATATGCTTGTTCACGCCAAACACTTCCTGGAACAGGATCAGGCCGGGTCCGTGACCCAACGGCGGCAGGGCCAGATAGGCGCCGTACTCGCCATCGTTGTTGCTGATGTTGATCCATTCGGTATGCATGCTTCGCCTCCGTTTTGATGTCGAGGGGGCCCCTATGATGCGCCGTGAGCGATGGAAGTTCGACCGTGCGGGAAGCAGCGCAAGCCCTGCGCCGACCAATGCGGAGAGCCGATTCCAGCGGCTGCCGTCGGCGCCGCCCCCCGCGTCAGAATAGTTGTCACCCCGATTGGAATGCCATAGAGGGGGCGAAAGGATGATGACGTGGCTCGATACGGACAAGGATTCAAGGACCGGGCGGTGGCGAGATTGCTACCGCCGGAGAGTGCAGGCGTGGAGGACGTGGCCGCCGCGGTAGGTGTGTCGGGATCGCTACGTGAAACAGGACGGGCGCTGGTTGATCCAGCACGCCTGTTACGAGCGTGTTTACGAGATCGTGACGCCGATCGACGAGGCGCCGAACATCAGCGCCCACCTGCTCGCCCAGCGCGGCAAGCGTCTCCCGGAAGGGTGCGTGTAACCCCAGCGCCGTGGCTACTGTGCGTCGCTGAGTTCCAATTGCTCCGAACGGACCCAGCCGCCGGAGCCCTGAGCGGTACGCACGTGGTACCAGGCGGGCTGCGTATCCAGGCTGCGTTCCGTGACATTGAGCGGGCGTCCGTCGTCGATAAAGCCGATCCGGGCCGACCTTAGCGAGGGAATTTCGTAGACGTCGGCGCGGCCCACGGCGCGCGCGGAACGTCGGCTGATTACTTCGGTCCGGGGTCGCACGGGTGCCGGCATGACTGCGGCGACGGACTCTGCGGCGGACGGGGCGGTCGGTGCCGGTAACGGTGTCGTGGCGTCATGATCCTTGGCCGCAGGCGCGGCCTGTGCACTTGCGGGGACCGTACTACGGGTTTCGCCGCGCGCCGCCGCGAGCGGCTGTTGCAGCGCATCGATGGTTTCGGCCTGTGCCCGCAATGTATTGCTGTCCTGATCCCGGTCGGCTTTCGACGCCAGCAACGATCGATCACGTTCCGCCAGTTGTGTCCGCAAGCTGGCCAGTTCGGTGCTCAGCGTCGCAACCTGGGTCTGCAGTTCTGCTGTGTCCGAGCCGGCAACCCGGTTCAATCGTTCAATATCGGCCCGTAGTGATTCGTTCTGCTGCTGCGTCAACTTCAGTTGTGCCTGCAATTGCGCAAGTTGCGCGCCGTCGGCCGAGGGCGGCACGGCTTCGCCCGCTGTTGCCGCTGCCAGTTGTGTTTCCAGTCTGTCGATGCGGGCCACGTATGTGTTCAGGGATTCCCCATGGCGCTGCAACTTTTCGCGCAATTCGACCTGATTCTCGCTGCGCTGGTTTATTTCGCGCTGTGCCGCAGCCAGCTGCGCCTGGAGATTGCGGACTTGACCGCCATTGGCGGGGGCGGGCACGCGCGGCGGTGCGGTGGGCGCGCCGTCACCGGACTCCGCGAATTGCAGGCGTGACTGCAGGCGTCTGACCTCTTCATTGCGCACGGCGAGGGCGGAGCGCACGTTGCTGAGCTCTTCGAGGATGCTTTGCGGTGGCTCGCAACTGGGAGGCACCGCGTCGAGTTTCTTTTCGGCGAGGCGATGGGCCACATTGAGTTCCTGCTCGAGGTCGACAACCTGCTGTCGATATTGCTCGATGCTGGCCTTGTAGCGCGAGACGCGTTCATCCATGTCCTGCTCGGTCAGGTACGATTCCCAGGACGGCTTTGGGGAGACGGTATCGGCTGCCTGCGCCCAGACTGAAGCGGAGCTGAGCAAGCCGCTGCCGACCAATAGCAGTATGGCTGGCACGCCGAGGCGTGCGGCCGGTTTCGATACGGCGCGCTGATTATCGCTCCCCACCCAAACACTCCCTGCGGTCATCCGACCGTGACCCGGGTGCCGGATTCCGTCCCGGCAAACACGATGGCGATGCCACTGTGACCCTGATCTCACATTATCGGGAAAGTCGGCGGGGACTGCACGGCCTGTTGTAGTAACCATCCCCCGGCTTTGCCCTGATCTCTGGACACAATTGAGGCTCTTGTAATGCGGTGACGGTGGATGGCGGCGGCGTGGAGCGGGTGCAGTGCCGCCGTGACGCTCGGTATCGCGCGCCTCGAAGAACTGATGCGCGCGAACCAGACACTCGCCACCGTCTACACGCTCAAGGAGCAACTGCAGACGCTCTGGAGAAAACCCGACGAGGACGCCATGCGACAGGCCCTGAACGCGTGGTGCACCCTGGCGCGCGGGCCACCCCCATCACGCCCCTGCATCGCTACGCCCAGATGCTGCAGCGCCACGCCGATGGCCTCTGCGCCTACGCTCGGTTCAAGCTCACCACCGTGCGCATCGAGGCCGGCAACGTCGCCATCGGCATTGAGCAGGCTGCGATGCCGCTCGGCCTGTGCCAGGGCAAGCTCGCCATCCAGTACGTAGCGGGATAGCATGCGCGGGTTTGGGGCCACGGTTCGGGAACATCGGCAGACGGGCGCTGGCCGAACCGCGGTCGAACAACAGATTGTCGGCGACGACCGCGCATTGCATCTGATCGCCGAGTTTCGTCAGACCTTGCAGGCGGCCGGGTAGGTACTGACCGTCCGCGTCGAAGGTCGCGAACCAGCGGCCTGCTGCATGACGAATGGCATGGTTGCGCGCTGCGCTTGGACCGAGATTGCGGTCCGGCCGGTGGACCTGGATCCTGGCGTCGCCGATCGCAGAGGCCAATTCGGCCGTATCATCCGAAGAATGGTCGTCGACCACGATGATTTCCAGCGATACGCCCTGTTGGCTCAGCGCACTGCGAATCGCGGATTCGATATAGGCCGCAGCATTCCACGCGGGAATGATCACGGAAACATCGGCTGCCATCGAAAGATCGTGCATGCCGGAAGCGCCGGATCGAGCGGTCAAGGATGGACTGAGTGTGGCGTCGAAGTGCGACGCCATTCAGTATGCGTATTCGTCACCACTCAGCGCACGCCAGACCGTGAGGAACACGATCTTGATGTCCATGCGCAGGCTCATGTTGCGTGCATAGAACAAATCGAAGCGCACACGATGCGTCATTTTGCGAATGCTGCGGGTTTCGCCGCGGCAGCCGGAAACCTGCGCCAGGCCGGTGACGCCCGGTAACACCGAGGTGCGCATCGAGTAACCCGGTACGCATTCGGCGAACAATTCATCCAGTTCGGGCACATGCGGGCGGGGGCCGACCACGGACATTTCGCCCATCAAAACGTTCAGGAACTGAGGTAGTTCGTCGAGATTGGTCTTGCGCAGAATTCGGCCCACTCGGGTCACGCGCGGATCGTTTTTCTGCGCCTGCACGAAGCCCGCCCTGGGGTCGTGCGTCATCGTCCGGAACTTGAAGCAGCGGAATTGCACTCCGTTGGCCCCGAGGCGGAACTGCCTGAAAAATACCGGGCCACGGCTGTCGAGTTTGATCAGCAGACCGATCAGCGGCAGCAGCCAGAACCCGAGCAGGAGCATGAACAGCGAGGCAAACGCTAGATCGAAGGCGCGCTTTCCGAAGCGGGCATAGCGCGCATGGGTGGCGGACCAGTCCTGGGTCTCTATGCTTGCGCCGCCACGAGTGGCGCTGCGCCCCGGTTCGGGCATGAACACGTCAGTCTCCGAAGAAGCCCTGGAATGGTGATCGTACAGACAGGCTTCGAGTTTTTTCTGAAACGCCGGATTGCTGCCGCGCAGCAAACCCGCACTTACTGGGCTTTCGTCCATATCTCCAAGCTCGTCCGGGGTATCCACGTGGTGTTGCAAACTGAAGCCGACATTGAGTCCGGTCCCGCGCTACTTCCGCGATCCACGTTTGCGCACATGCGCTCCAGTCAGGGCGAGTGTATGGAGCCATCTATTTGCTTAGCCAAAGGTGGACAATACCTTGTCGCCTACTCGGCGCCAAGTGAAGCACTACTCGTCACATGCAATCCATGTGCCGGATTTTATTTCGGAAACGTCTGTTAAAACTGCAAACCAGCGCAAGTTTTTGGTGGCCGTTCGATTGTCCCTGAAGTTGATTTCATCGCCGTTGCAGGCCTCGGCCGCATCCTTGCAGGCCGAGACCGTCGAGACAATCACCCATATAGGGGACTGCGCGATTCCGCGGCGCGGGAGCATACATCTAGCCCGGTCGGGCCACGTCGAAGAGGCAGGCCGCCTCATGGGCTTGTTGAACAGGCTCGGCGCTGCTCCGGCAACACGCTCCCGGCATGGCACGCAGGCGCCACCCTTTACGTACAGCGTGGATGGCCGGTAATAATTGTCGGTCCTGGGCCGGTCGGGCCGCTCGCGTCCGCGCCGATTGCCGAGCATTGCGCTCGATGTCGGCGGCACCTTGCCGGCGACCGCTCCGCCGGGCCGGACCGGACCGGCTTACCAGCGAACCAGTGCGGCGCCCCAGGTCAGGCCGCCGCCCACGGCTTCCATCAGCACCAGATGTCCAGGCTGGATACGGCCGTCGCGTACCGCAGCGTCCAGCGCCAGCGGGATCGAGGCGGCCGAGGTATTGCCGTGATGCTGGACCGTCCGTACCACCTGATCGGAACGCAGGCCCAGTTTTTCCGCGGTGGTGTCGATGATACGGACATTGGCCTGATGCGGAACCATCCAGTCGATGTTCTCGCCGCGCAGCCCGTGCTGCGCGAGCGCTTCCCGCGTGACCTGAGCGAGTACCCGGACCGCCATCTTGAAAACGGACTGGCCTTCCATTTCAACGAACGGATTGCCGACAACCTTGCCCTGCGCGATCGTGCCCGGCGTGCGCAGGATTGAACTGTAACGGCCGTCCGAATGCAGGTGAGTGGACATCACGCCCGGCTCGTCACCGGCCTTGAGCACGACCGCGCCGGCACCATCGCCGAACAGTACGCAGGTGCGGCGATCGCTCCAGTCGAGGATGCGCGAGAAGGTTTCGGCGCCGACCACCAGCGCACACTTGGACTGCCCGGATGCGATGAACTTGTCGGCCGTGGCCAGCGCGTAGACGAAGCCGCTGCAGACCGCCTGAATATCGAAGGCGGCGCCCTGGGTGATGCCGAGCTTGGCCTGCAGCAGGCTGGCTGTGGACGGAAAGATCATGTCCGGTGTGGAGGTGGCCACGACGATCAGATCCACTGCGTCGGTCCCGATGCCGGCTGCGTCCAGCGCTCGCTGGCAGGCCGGCAATGCCAGATCGCTGGACACCTGATCGTCGGCCGCGATGTGGCGGCTGCGAATGCCGGTCCGCTCGAAGATCCATTCGTCGCTGGTATCGACGAAGGTTTCGAGATCTCGATTGCTTAGCACTTTGTCCGGCAGATAGCTGCCGGTTCCGATGATGCGTGAATAGGCCATTGCGTAGTTCTGGAGGGCTGGGCCGCGGGCAACCGAGCTTGGTCCGCAGGCATTGCCGTAATTGTACGTGAGGGATGTGCCGATCCTTCAGTACGCCGGCGCATGGTGTGCCCCCCCCCCCCGTGAATTGCCGGTCTTCGGCCCGACGCTACCCTTGACCGCCGCGGCGGCGGTGTGGTCCGGGCATGGCCTCAATATGCTGCCACTACGAATGACGAAGGCGGTCCATGTTCGACGTTTCAACGCTGATCACGACGATTGCCGTGAATCTATTGATCGCGGCGCTGGGACTTTATGGCGGTGGGATGCTGAGACTGAGGCGCGCCCTGTATGCCGGATTGTCGCTGTGGTCGGCCCCGTATCCGGCGCGCGGACCGTCGGCTTGCTTCTGGGCGTATCGATGATGGCTGCTGCGTTCTCGCTGGCCATGGGCTTGTCACTGGCGATGAATTTGCGCTATCGACTCAAGGTGGAGCGCCAAGCCGGTTTCGATCCCCTGACTGGCCTGCCGAACCGGCGCCTGTTGAGCAGCCGCTACCAGACGGCCGCGCGTCTCGCGCGTCGTAGCCGGGGTCGTGTCGGACTGCTTTTCTTGGACCTCGACGATTTCCAGCCCGTCAACGATCACTACGGCCATGAAACGGGCGACCGGGTGCTCAAGATGATCGCGGCACGTCTGGAGTGCTGCGCTCGCAGCGGCGAGTTCGTCGTGCGCTTCGGGGGGGACGAGTTCGTGATACTGGTCGATTCGGTGCGCGATCTTCGCGCCTTGCGCGAACGCATGCAGAGCCTGCGCGAGGCCATCGATGCGCCCATGGTGATCGACGGGCAGGCACTCTACGTCGGCTTCAGTTGTGGCGGCGCGGTCACGCCACCGGGCGGTGGGGAATTGCCGAATCTGATCGAGCAGGCCGATGCGGACATGTATGAATCCAAGAGCACCAAGGCGCGAAGGCTGGCGCTGGCGACTTCCTGAACCGTCTCAGCTGGTAAATGCGTCAATGTGGCGTTTCAGCGCGTCATAGCCGTCCATCAGGCGAGGGCCGGGGCGACCGAGCCAGGCTTCAGTGATCGGAAAGATTCGGTTGTGAGCCACCGCCGGAACGGTCTGCCAGCCGGGGCGTCGCCGCACCACCTCCGCCCGGTAATTCGCTTCGGCAACGCCGCACCAGGACATCACCACGATATCGGGGTTCGCCGCGATCGCCTCGTGCGGCTCCAGTGGTTTGCTTTTGGCGTCCGTCGCACCCCAGGGATTGAGGCCGCCGGCCAGTTCCACCAGATCCGTGGCCCAGGAACGCCTTGCCGGAACGATGACCGGCTTGGGCCACCATTCCAGCAATACGCGCGGTCGTGCTGTGCGCTCCACCGGCGGCATCCGTTCGCGCATTTGCGTCACCAGCCGTTCTCCGCGTTGCGCGACCCCGAGTGCGGTGGCGATGCGCAGCACGTCGCCATACACGTCTTCGAGGCTTTGCGGGTCGCAGACCAGGGTGCGGATGCCGGCGGCTTTCAGAGCGTCGACGATGCGCTCGTGCCCGGGCACGGTCAGCGAGCTGAGCACCAAATCCGGTTTCTGGGCGATGACCGCGGCGACGTCGAGGTCCAGGTCGCGACCGAGCTTGGGCAGCGTGGCCACGATCTCCGGGGGATGATCCGAGTCGTCGTCGACGCCGATCAGACACTCCACCGCATCGAGCGCGCAGACAATCTCGGTATTCGAGCAGGTATGTGAGAAGACACGCATCCGCCCATGGTAAGGGAGGAGCCGTCGTACATGAATCGTGCGCTTGTTTGTGCTACTCATTCGCGGGCCTGCTCACCGGAGACCGCCAGCCATGCCCGCCGTGTTGTTCGTCTGCCTCGGCAACATCTGCCGATCGCCGCTGGCCGAGGCCGCCTTGCGTCTCAAGGCCACCGAGCGAGGACTGAATTTCGAAATCGATTCCGCCGGAACCGGCGACTGGCATGTCGGCGCCGCTCCGGATCGCCGCGCGCAGGCCGTGGCGCGCCGGCATGGGATCGACATCGGTGCCTACCGCGCGCGGCAGGTCACAGTGCAGGATTTCAGGCACTTCACCCATGTGGTCGCGCTGGATACGCAGAACCTGGCGGCCCTGCGCGCGCTGCAGCCGGCGGACGCTCGCGCGGAGCTGACGCTGCTGCCAGGCTGCTAGGCGCGCGTCCTCTTGGAGCCGTTGGCGGTCAGATCACGTACAGATCCACGTACTCGTGAACCGGCATAGCCTCCAGCGAGGCCTGATCCAGGGATACGTTGAAGATCGCCTTCTGCTGTTTGTCCGGGAACATGCGCGCCAGATTGGTCCGGAACTTCGCCTCCAGCAGCGGGATGCCTTCTTCGCGACGGCGCTTGTGGCCCACCGGATATTCCACAAGCACCTCGTCCAGACGGCTGCCGTCGCGAAATTCCACTGTCAGCGCATTGGCGATGCTGCGCTTGTCGGGATCGTGATAGTCGCGTGTGAACTGCGGATCTTCCACGCATTGCATCGTGTCGCGCAGGGCGTCGATGCGCGGGTCGGCGGCCACCCCGTTCTCGTAGTCGGCTGAGGTCAGGCGCCCGAACAGTATCGCCACCGCCACCATGTATTGAATGCAATGATCGCGGTCAGCCGGATTGTCGAGTGGCCCGGTCTTGTCGATGATGCGCAGGCAGGCCTGCTGCGTGCGAATCGTGATTTTCGCGATGTCGTCCGCCGTGCGGCCCTGTTGCTTGAGCAGGCCGTGGACCCGGATCGCCGCCTCGGCGCCGGTCTGGCCGTGAAACTCGGCCGGGAAACTGATCTTGAACAGGATGTTCTCCATCACGTAGCTGCCGTAGGGCCGCTGGAACGCGAACGGTTTGCCGCCGAAGCTCACGTCGTAGAAGCCCCAGATTTTCGCGCTGAGCGCGCCGGGGTAGCCCATCTCGCCGGTCTTTGCCATCAGCGCCAGCCGTACGCCGCGGCTGCTGGCATCGCCGGCCGCCCAGCTCTTGCGGCTGCCGGTGTTGGGGGCGTGGCGGTAGGTGCGCAGGGATTGTCCGTCCACCCAGGCCAGCGACACGGCGGCCAGTTGTTCATTTCGGCTCAGTCCCAGCATGTCCGCCACCACCGCGGTCGTTGCCACCTTGACCAGCAGCACGTGATCGAGCCCCACCTGGTTGAAGCTGTTCTCAAGTGCGATACAGCCCTGGATTTCGTGCGCCTTGATCATGCCGGTGAGCACGTCGCGCATCACCAGCGGCGGCTTGCCAGCAGTGACGGCGCTGCGGCTGAGCCAGTCCGCCGTCGCCAGAATGCCGCCAAGATTGTCGGACGGGTGTCCCCATTCGGCAGCCAGCCAGGTGTCGTTGAAATCCAGCCAGCGGATCAGCGCGCCGATATTGAAGGCGGCCTGCACCGGGTCGAGTTGGAAGCGCGTGCCGGGTACGCGCGCACCGTTGGGCACCACCGTGCCGTCCACGATCGGACCCAGCAATTTCTTCGCAGCCGGATACTCCAGTGCCTCAAGCCCACAACCGAGCGTGTCGATCAGACAGTTGCGGGCTGTGTCGTATGCCAGTTCGGAGCGGATTTCGTAGTCGCGGACGTAGTCGACGATGTCGACGAGAACCTGATCCCAGTCGGGACGCTGGGCGGACCTGATTTCGAGAGTGGACATGGCGTCGGCTCCTTGATCTGTCGGTGCCCGATCGAAACCGCACGGCGCACGCGTGTGAGTTCGCAACAGCCTAGCAGCCGTGGATGAGGCCTGACTGACGCTACGGCGACGTGAACGGCGGCTCGCGACGCATGGCTTGGCGCGCGCCGTAGCTCAGGCTGCGCCATGGCCATTCCACACGACCGAAGCGGTAGCGGTTCAGCCACCAGTGGCTGACCGGCACCTGCATCGTGAACACCAATACGCTGATCAGGACCACGCCGACCAAGCCCGGATTCGGGCCGATTCCCAGGCCGCGGTGGGCAGTGTGGCTCGTGCCTCATCGGTCAGGAATTCGAACAGGGACAGGCCGACCAGATTCACCATCAAAACGCCGAACAGCGCGAAACCCCCCGCAGTGAGTCCAGCCGCCCAAACCGCTGTTTAACCGTAGTGGGCGAGTCGCCGGGCGGCGCCTCAGTTCCCGGGGCGACGGTTCGGAGTTTCATCAGTAATCCAATGCGAAGGCGCGCGCGGTACGGGCATGAAAAAGCCCGGCGGGATCAGCCGGCCGGGCTTCGGGTCTTGCTCAAGGCTTCAAGGGGGATCTCAAGCCTTGGCGTCATCCAGCACCGCGTTGAACGTTTTGCTGGGCCGCATGACCGCGTTCATCTTCTCGCGATCGGCCCAGTAGTAGCCGCCGATATCGACGGGCTGACCCTGCACCGCAGCAAGCTCGCCGATGATGGTCTCTTCCTGCTCGACCAGAGTCTTGGCCAGTTTGGCGAAATGCGACTGCAGTTCCACGTCCTCGGTCTGCTCGGCCAGCGCCTGCGCCCAGTACATCGCCAGATAGAACTGGCTGCCGCGGTTGTCGAGTTCGCCGGTGGTGCGGGACGGGTTCTTGTTCTCGTCCAGCAGCTTGCCAGTGGCGATGTCCAGGGTTTTGCCAAGTATCTTGGCGCGTGCATTGCCGGTCTTGATACCGAGATCTTCCAGGCTCACGGCCAGCGCCAGGAACTCGCCGAGCGAATCCCAGCGCAGGTGGTTCTCCTCAACCAGCTGCTTGACGTGCTTCGGAGCCGAGCCGCCGGCGCCGGTTTCGTACATCCCGCCGCCGGCCATCAGTGGAACGATCGACAGCATCTTGGCGCTGGTGCCCAGTTCCATGATCGGGAACAGATCGGTGAGGTAGTCGCGCAGGATGTTGCCGGTGACGGAGATCGTGTCCAGGCCGCGAATCACGCGCTCCAGCGTGTAACGCATGGCGCGCACCTGCGACATGATCTGGATGTCCAGACCGCTGGTGTCGTGATCCTTGAGATAGGTCTTGACCTTCTTGATCATCTCCGCCTCGTGCGGGCGATAGGGGTCCAGCCAGAACACCGCCGGCATGCCGGAGGCGCGGCAGCGGTTGACGGCGAGCTTGACCCAGTCGCGGATCGGCGCGTCCTTGACCTGGCACATGCGCCAGATGTCACCGGCTTCCACGTGCTGCACCAACAAGACTTCGCCGGTTTCGATGTCGACAATGCGGGCTTCGCCTTCCTCGGGCACCTCGAAGGTCTTGTCGTGGGAGCCGTATTCCTCGGCCTTCTGCGCCATCAGGCCGACGTTGGGCACGGTGCCCATGGTGACCGGATCGAAATTGCCGTTGGTCTTGCAGAAGTTGATGATCTCCTGATAGATACGGGCGAAGGTGCTCTCGGGAATGACCGCCTTGGTGTCCTTGGGCCGGCCATCGGCGCCCCACATCTTGCCGCCGATGCGGATCATCGCCGGCATCGAGGCGTCCACGATCACGTCGTTCGGCGCATGCAGGTTGGAGATGCCCTTGGCCGAGTCGACCATCGCCAGCTCGGGGCGGTGTTCGTGGCAGGCGTGCAGATCGCGGACGATCTCCTCGTGCTTGGAGGTCGGCAACGATTCGATCTTGTCGTACAGATTGACCAGCCCGTTGTTGACGTTGACACCCAGCTCCTTGAACAACTCGCCGTGCTTCTCGAAGGCTTCCTTGTAGAAGATGCGCACGGCGTGACCGAACACGATCGGGTGCGACACCTTCATCATCGTCGCCTTCACGTGCAGCGAGAGCATGATGCCGGTCTTGCGGGCGTCTTCCATCTGTTCTTCGTAGAACTCGAGCAAGGCCTTCTTGCTCATGTACATGCTGTCGATGATCTCGCCGTCGAGCAGCTCCACCTTGGGCTTGAGCACGATCGATTCGCCGCCCTTGGTGACGAGTTCCATCTTCACGTTGCGGGCGCGATCCAGCGTCATCGACTTCTCGCCGTGATAGAAGTCGCCATGCTTCATGTGGGCGACGTGGGTGCGCGAGGCCATGCTCCACTCGCCCATGCTGTGCGGATGCTTGCGCGCGTATTCCTTCACCGCCTTCGGCGCGCGGCGGTCCGAATTGCCTTCACGCAGCACCGGGTTCACCGCGCTGCCCAGGCACTTGGAATAGCGCTGACGGATCGCCTTCTCCTCGTCGGTCTTCGGGGCCTCCGGGAAGTCCGGAATCTTGTAGCCCTTGGACTGCAGTTCCTTGATCGCGCTGATCAGCTGATGCACCGAGGCGCTGATGTTGGGCAGCTTGATGATGTTCGTGTCCGGCTGCTGGGTCATCCTGCCCAGTTCGGCCAGGTTGTCCGGCACCCGCTGTTCTTCGCTCAGGAATTCGGGAAATTCGCCCAGAATGCGCGCCGCCACCGAAATGTCACTGGTTGTCACCTTGATGCCCGCCGGTTTGGCGAAGGCCTGAATGATGGGCAGGAATGCGCAGGTCGCCAGCAGGGGCGCCTCGTCGGTCAGGGTGTAGGTGATGGTTGGCTGCTGGGTGCTCATATCGGTCTCGTCAGTGTGCAGGGCGGGGCTGGCTGAGTCGTGGACCGTGGCATGCCGTACGAGCGTATGCCCGCGGGTCTGCGTGTTCGGTCTCGCATCATGCGAGCACCGCAACAGCACAGTCCATACAGGAGGTGGTGCGACGGTGAGATGCCACGGTGAATTGTTGCTCGCAAACGATGATGCCGCTTCAGCCCCGGCCGCCCAAACAAAATGGTGGGTGCGCCTGATGCCAATGATACTAAGACAGGCGCGGCTCGGGGTAATGTTTCATTGGGCCTATGTCTCATAGACCGTGGCGTGAGCGTTCGGACGCGTTTCGCCGAGCAATTTTCGCTGCGTCATTGATGAATCCACCGGCTCGCCGGCTGGCCGAAATTCGCGACGATCGTTGATGAAGCCAAAGTCCGCGCCGTGTTGCCGCCTTCGATTCCGGTCCGTTTCCATTCAGCTGGGGTTTTTCCTGAGAGTGTCATTGTCCGCCCAAATTTGTGGCCGCTTCGGCGGACGCACGATTGCGTGGTGCTCATTCCGGCGCTCGAACCCAAGCTCCCCACCCGATGACCCTCTCTTGCCCATGCCAAGGTTTGTGACGAGGTTTCGCTTGCGAACATGCGTCGCTCTCGCAGCCCTGCTGTGCGTGGGCTGTTCCGGTTACGTGGTTCCGGGTGGTCCTGCACCGCTGCAACAGCTCGTGCAGGGCAATGACGAAATTTCGATTCGGCCGGCGCCCCCGATACCGGCACGAATCGCCGTGGTTCGGATACAGGCACCGGAGTACGAATCGGCGACGGCCGAAGGCGCGGGCGACGGCGAGTTCAGCGTGGTATCGCCCCAGGAATGGCCAGACGCAACGCAGTTGCAGGCGATGGTCCAGTGGCCGGCGGTGTCCGAAGTGCTAACGCTGGACCTTGCCCAGCTTTCGGCCTCGGCGCAGTCCCTGAACGAATTGCGCCTCGCCGCCGCGAAGTTGCGGGCCGATGTGTTGATGATCTACACCTTGGATACCTCGGTCCAACTGGCTGGTCGGCGCTACCGCGCTGCGGAAAAGCTGGGGCCGGTCGATGAGCCTGAGCCTGACGACGGCGTGATCTCCACGGCCTCGGCCGTGCTGACCGAAGTCCGCACCGGCTATTCCTACGGCGCGGTCGACGCGAACGCGAAGCTGAGTGGACTGGAGCGCACCGAGTGGACGCCCAGGAACCTCGATCAGAAGCGCCTGCTCGCAGAGCAGCAGGCGTTCACGGCATTGCTGGACAAGTCCGCGCTGCTTTGGAAGCAGGTGGCGGAGAGCCCGCTTTGAGGCCGCATCGATTCGGACTGCGCATTGGCTTGCCGAGCCGCTGCCTGCCGGCCATGGCAGGGGTGATCGCCTTGCTGATGCCGCTATTTGCACCGGCCGCCAGTCCGGCCCCCTTCGATCTGGCGGGTCCGACCCTGCACGTGCTGGTGACGCGCGGCAATACCTACCTGCCGGTCTCGCAGGTTCCCAGTCTGGCGGAAGGCGACAAGCTCTGGATCAAGCCGGAGTTTCCCAAGAGCCAGTCGGCTCGCTATCTGATGGTCGCGGTCTTTCTGCGCGGCTCCACCAATCCGCCGCCCGAAGACTGGTTTTTTCCGTGCAAGACCTGGACGAGCGAGTGCAAGAATCGCGGGCTGACGGTCACCGTACCCGAAGGCGCACAGCAGGTACTGATCTTTCTCGCGCCCGAAACCAATGGCGACCTCAAATCGCTGATCAACGCGGTGCGCGGGCGTCCCGGAGCCTTCGTGCGCTCCACGCAGGAACTCAATCAGGTCGCGCTGGACCGCTCGCGGCTCGACGCCTATCTGGAAAACGTCAACAAGCTCAACTGGAGCAGCCCGAATCAGCTGTCAGAGGTCGCGCCGCTGTTGGCGCGCAGCCTGTCGGTCAAGGTGGACGCGCAGTGTCTGGAGAAGCGCGCTTCGCTGCAGGCGTCCTGCCTGACGGCCGGCAAGGACTCGCTGATTCTCGCGGATGGCCACAGCATGACCCTGTCGCGCTCGCTGACCGAGGGTGCCGCCGCGGATCTGGTGCTGAAGGCGGCGGCGCTGCCCGAGGCCGGCGCGGGTGCCTACAGCCCCTATGTGTCGTCGGTGCTCGACATCGTGCGCATCTTCGATTCCTTCCGCACGGCGCAGTACGAATACATTCCGGCGCTGGTGACGCATCGCGGCGACCAGTTGGCGCTGACGCTCAACGCTGTGCCCTCGTTCTACGATCCAAAATCGGTACTGGTCGTTGCCCTGCCGTTGGTCGAACCGGCGCAGCCGCCGCCATTGCGCGCGGTGAATCCGCAGAACATCTACTGCGCCAGTCGCAGCGAACTGGTGCTGCCGGTGACGGGGGCGCCATTGGTGTATTCCACGGCTTATGCCCATGACGTGTCCTTGAATCTGCAGACCGCCGAAGGCCAGTCATTCCACCTGCGCGCCCAAGCGGACCCCGCGCGCGGCGGGTATGTCGTGAACACACGCGGCGTGCCCAACGGCGCCCTGGGCAGCAGCGTACAAGGGCGTCTGCGCGGCTTCTGGGGATTCGACACTTTCGAAGGACCAGTGTTCGAACTGCGCAACGCGCAGGCCAACGCCTGGGCGCTGGCCAAGGGCGACGAGAAAGCCCTGATCGTCGGCCGCGAGGATACCGTGCATCTGCAAAGTGCCGGCGTCAGCTGTGTGGATGAAATCATGCTGCGCGATCCCGATGGCAAGGAGCTGCGCACGCAGTGGAAAGCCGTGGGACCGAACGAAGTCGAAGTCACGCTGCCGTTGCAGAACGTAAATCCGGGCCCGCTGACCCTGCTGATCGGCCAGTCCGGAATGCGGGATCGCCAGAGCCTGCCGCTGACCGTATTCTCCGCGCCGAGCAGCATCGACGAGTTCAAGCTGCACGCGGGCGATATCCACGGCGTGCTGGTCGGCACCCGCTTGGACGAAGTCGCGAGCCTTTCGATCGGCAATCTGGTGTTTTCGCCCGGTGAACTGAATACCGAGCAGGGCAGGGACCGCCTCACCGTGCATGCGCTCGATGCCGTAGCGGCTACGGCCCTGGATGCCAACAAGCGCGTCACGGTGATGGTCACGCTGGAGGACGGGCGCACGATTACGCGCGCCGCGATCATCGGCGATCAACGCCCCAGCGTCGAACTGCTGGCCCGGAGCGTACTGCCCTCGGAATCCACGCAGGCCCGCCATATCGAACTGTCCGGCCCCAAGGAGATTCCGCATGACGCGCGGCTTTCGTTCTCCCTGCGCGCGATTTCGCCGAAGTCCTTCGCACGCGATCAGGTTTTCGAAGTCGCCACGCAGGACGAAACCTTCTCCACCACGCTGAGCCTCGCCAATGGTGCCGTCCGGCTCGAGAATTCACGCGTTGCGCTGGTCACCTTCAATCCGGCGAAGGCCTTCGGCTTTTCCGCCTTCGGCCCGCTGAAGCTGCGCACCATCGCTGGCGGAACCCAGGGCGACTGGCAGCCCCTGGCCACGCTGGTGCGGCTGCCCGCCCTGCAGGCGCTGAGCTGTCCCTATGACCAGAACCAAGCTTGCAGGCTCAGTGGCGCAGACCTGTTCCTGATCGAAGCGATAGCCGCCGATCCCCAGTTCAGACGCGCCGTCGCCGTGCCGGATGGCTTCCCCGGTGCCCAGATCGTGGTGCCGCAGCCGGAAGAAGACCGGCTCTATGTGCGCCTGCGCGACAACCCGTCCGTCACCAATGCGGTGACCCTGCCGGTCAACCGGACCGGCACGCCGCCGCCCGCGCCGCTGCCCGAGAAATCGCCCAACGCCAGCGGCGATGTGCAGCCGCCACCCGATGGCGACGGAAATGCGCAGGCCGACCCGTCGGCGGGTACCGCGCCGGCACCAGATCCGAACTGAGCTATTCCGCGTCAGGACTTGTCTGGCCTGACGTTTCTACAGGTCGGCAATCGCAGCTTTTGACGGCAGGTGTTCTGCTGATCGAAGATTTCCGCATCAATGCAGTAAGGCATATCTATGCGTAACGAGCGCATTCGGCACATTGTTAGGCGCTGTTAATAAATAAAGGTTACAATCAGGGGTCCGCTACGGTATGCTCTGCGCTCATGGGCATGCCGTCGGAGACGTTGAGGCGAAAGTTTGGTGCGGCATGGCCGCATCTGGATGAGCGCACGCGGCGGATCATGGCAGCGAGCGAGGCGGTGAGCCTGGGCTACGGTGGCGTTTCGATCGTGTCGCGCGCCAGCGGCCTTTCGCGCAAGGCGATCCACAAGGGGATGCACGAGCTTGAAGAAGGCGAGCCGCTGGTCGGACGAGTCCGCCGACCCGGCGCTGGTCGCAAATCCATCACGCAGTCCGATCCGGAGCTGGTGCAGACGCTGGAGAGGCTGATCGACGAGCAGACGCGCGGCGACCCGGAATCGGCGCTGCGCTGGATCTGCAAGAGCACGCGCGCGATCGCCCGGGAACTGGCGGAGCAGGATCATCCGGCCAGCCACGTGAAGGTGGCGCAGATTCTCCATGACCTGGACTACAGCCTGCAGAGCAACCGCAA
The DNA here is from genome assembly GCF_031846245.1 of Banduia mediterranea. NCBI lineage: Bacteria > Pseudomonadati > Pseudomonadota > Gammaproteobacteria > Nevskiales > Algiphilaceae > Banduia > Banduia mediterranea. The sequence goes on from NZ_JAVRIC010000015.1 coordinate 72,148, forward strand.
GACCGAAGAGGGGGCGGATCACCCGGACCGGGATGCGCAGTTCCGCCACCTCAATCTCACGGTCAAGCGCTACCTCCGGCAGCGCCTGCCGGTCATTTCGGTGGATACCAAGAAGAAGGAACTGATCGGCAACTACCGCAACGCTGGGCAGCAATGGCGTGCCAGTGGGGAGCCGCTCCACGTTCAAGGGCACGACTTTCCGGGGCCGGACGTTCCCCGCGCGTTTCCCTACGGCATCTACGACATCGGCCGCAACGCGGGCTTCGTGAACGTGGGGACCGACCATGACACCGGGGCCTTCGCCGTTGCCTCGATTCGCGGCTGGTGGCGAGCAGAGGGGCGGCGTCTGTATCCCGACGCCCAAAAGATCCTGATCACGGCCGACGGCGGCGGCAGCAACGGGTGGAGGCTTCGGCTCTGGAAGCTGGAGTTGCAGAGATTCGCGGACCAGGCCGGCCTGACGGTAGCGGTCCGCCACTTTCCTCCCGGCACCCGCAAGTGGAACAAGATCGAGCACCGGCTGTTCTCGTTCATTTCCTCCAACTGGCGCGGCGAACCGCTGCGCGATTACGAGACCATCGTCAAGCTCATCGCCGGCACGGCGACAGCGAAGGGACTGAAAGTCACGTGCCGGCTGGATCGGCGAAAATATCCCACCGGCCGCAACGTCAGCGATGAAGAGATGCAACGCGTTAACCTGGAACGCGACAAGTTTCATGGCGAGTGGAACTACGTCATCAAGCCGGGCGCCAAGGCTCGTTGATTCTAGTTGTTACCTTTATTTATTAACGAATCCTAAGGAGCCTCGAACAGGCTTATAAACCGGAAGTCGATGCCTGGGCCGTCTACGACAATGTCGGTGAAGAACCGACCCTGCTGCAATGGGGAGAAAACCCGTGAATAAACAAGACATTTCCACCGCGAAGGATCCCGATCTGCGCGCGTCCCTGCACGCCCTGCGGCGCGCAGCCGAACTCGCCCGAAGGACGGCGATCCAGACCGGAACCAGCCTCGTTGTGATGCAAAACGGACGATTGATGCGCATTTCCGCTCAGGAGCTGAGCGCACGGGCCACCACCAAGGACGCCCCCGCGACATGACCGAAGACGATCAGAAGCAACTCGGCAAAACCCTCTGGGAACTTCAGGGTGTCGGCGCCTCGTAGACGTTGTTGTCGCGGTTGCGGTCCGGGATGAGGTGGTCCGGGTCGACGCTGACGCGGGCCACCGGGCGGTCGACGTGAATGCCGACCTCGGTCTTCTGCAGCCAGGCTTCCGCCGGCAGGCGTTCGCGTTGCTGCGTGCCGTCGGCGAAGTCGATTTGCACGGTCGCCGGCATCACCAGGCGGTCGAGGTTGGCGATGGTGACGGTGTAGCCCTTGGCATCGTCGCCGTCGACCGCGTGGACGCCGGTGGTGGCCAGGTCCAGTGTCCAGTTGTTGAGATACCACCCGCGCCAGAACCAGCTCAGGTCCTCGCCGCCGGCGCTGTCCATGGCGCGGAAGAAGTCCGAAGGCGAGGGGTGCTTGAACGCCCAGTCGGCGATGAACTTGCGGAAGGCCCAGTCGAAGCGTTCGGGGCCGAGGATTTGCTCGCGCAGCAGGATCAGGCCCAGCGCGGACTTGTAGTAGCTGATCGAATGACGGTATTTCTCGGCGATGGCGTCGGCGCGGATCAGCGGGATCGGCGCCTCCGGGTCGCTCATGATGGGGATGATCTCCTCCACCGGGCTGCCGCCGCCGGGGGTGTATTCGGAGTCGCGCTTGGGGCCGAACTCGCCGTCGTTGAAATCGTCGGATTCGTAGACGTCGATGAAGGTGTTGAAGCCTTCGTCCATCCACGCGCTGCGACGCTCGTCGAAGCCGACGATCATCGGGAACCAGGTGTGGCCGATTTCGTGCACGGTGATCCAGAACAGCTTGCCGCCGCCGTCCTTCATGCTGTCGAACAGGATGCCGGGATACTCCATGCCGCCGACCGGGCCACCGACGTTGATCGCCGCCGGGTAGGGATAGGGAAACCAGCGTTGCGAGAACTGCTCGACGGCGTGTTTGAGAAATTCGGTGGAACGGCCCCAGGCGTCGTCGCCGGCGCGTTCGGCCGGGTAGTAGGACATCGCCAGCGAGGTCCTGCCGCCAGGCAACTGGATGCGCGCGGCGTCCCAGACGAAGGCGGCGGAGGCGGCGAAGGCCGTGTCCCGCGTGTCCTGCATGTGATAGTGCCAGGTCAGCGGCTTTTCGCTCTGCGGTCGCGAGGCGGGGTCGCCGACTTCTTCCGGTGAGCGAATCATTACCGTGCGATCGCTGCTGCGCGCCTGCTTCAGGCGTTGCCGCTGCTGCGCGGTGAGCACGTCCTGGGGGTTGACCAGTTCGCCCGAACCGGCCACCAGCATCGCCGCCGGGACGGTGATCCAGTAGTCGAAATCGCCGTATTCCAGATAGAACTCGGAGGCGAGATAGGGCAGCGTGTCCCAGCCGCGCTGGTCGTCGTAGACCGCCATGCGCGGATACCACTGCGCGATGTCGTAGATCGGGCCGTGCTCGCTGTCGCCGATCGCGGTACGGCCGCCAAAGTCGCCGGGAATGTCGTAGTCGTAGTCGATGTGCAGCTTGAGATCGGCGCCGCCGGGCGGCAGGGGCTGGCGCAGCCGGACCTGCATGCGCGTGTCGTCGATCAGGTAGTCGGCCGGGTAACGCTGCCCGCCGACTTCCACCTCCACCTTGGCGAACCGGTAGCCCTCGGTGAACTTCGTGCGCGGCCAGCCGCTGGCGTGGATCGAACGCGCGTCCTTGCGGTAGATGTTCTGGTCCAGCTGCAGCCACAGGCTGGCCAGCGCGTCCGGACTGTTGTTGGTGTAGTGGATGACTTCGCGGGCGCCGAGTTGCTGGCTTTCGGTGTCCAGGTCGGCGTGGATCGAGTAGTCCACGCGGTTCTGCCAGTAGTCGGGGCCCGGAGCGCCGTTGCCGGAGCGGTATCGGTTGGCTGCCTGCGGCAGGCTCAGGGGGGCGAAGGTTTCGCGCGGATCGTAGATCCCGGTGGCGGCCGGATTGCTGCCGGGTGTCGCCACGGTGGCGCAGCCACCCAGGCCTAGGCTGGCCACCAGGCCGATTCTCAACGTGTGCAGGCACGACGTCTTGTTCATGGTGTCCTTGAAATGAGGCTCGGCGGCGGGCGCGGGGCACCCGCCGCCGAGCCTGCGGTTCAGAAGAATCGCTTCGAATACGAAATCGTGACGAAGCGTCCGCGCAGATCGTGCATCGTCGGCACGAAGCCCTGAAAGGTCGCGGCGGAGAACGGCGGTTCCTCGTCGAGCAGGTTGACCGCCGAAAGCCGGATCGTATCCGACCACGGCGTGGTGTAGCGAACCTGCAAATCGAAGGTCAGCCAGGAGTCGACGGTATTCGCGGCGGCGACGTCGCCGGCGTCCTCGTCATCGCGGAAGCTGTCGATGTAGTTGGCGGTGAGGGTGCTGCCCCATTGGTTGAGGCTCCAGTCCAGCGAGGCGGTGAAGCGGTTTTCGGGATGCTCGTAACCGCCTTGCAGGTCGCGCGTTTCTCCGCCCTTGCGCAACTGTTCGTCGAAGCTCAGCAAATAGGTGTAGGCGAGCGTGCCGCGCCAGTTGCCGTAGCCGCTGCGCTTGATATAGGTCACGTTGGCGTCGATACCGTCGGTTTTCTGTTTGGCGGCGTTGCGCAAGGTGTCGTGGATTTCGGTGATGCGGCCGGGTAGGCCGAGGTCGAGTTCCTCGGGCGTGGGGGCGGCGCGTTCCACCGTGCCGGCCGGCAGGCTGTCGGGGTCCGCCGCTTCCTGCAGCAGCAACTGGCGCGTGTCGGTGGTGATGCGATCGTCGATTTCGATGCGCCAGTAATCCACGGTGACGGCCAGCGGGTCGCTGACCTGCCAGACCACGCCGGCGCCCCAGGATTCGGCTTCCTCGGCATCCAGGTCTTCGTTGCCGGTGAACTGCACCGGCAGCTCGGACGGGTCGCAATAGTCCCCGGTATCCGGGCCGGCCAGCGCGCAGCGCCGCTCGTCCACCAGGATCGGGGACTCGGCGGTAGCGCCGAGGCCGATTTGCGACAGCGAAGGCGCGCGGAAGGCTGTGCCCCAGGATGCGCGCAGCGTGAGATTGTCCAGCGGCTGGTAACGCAGTGCCGCCTTCGGGTTCACGGTGGAACCGAAATCGCTGTAGTCGTCGTAGCGCACGGCGAGCTGCAGGTCGGTGCGCATCCACACCGGGATCTGCAGTTCCAGATAGCCGGACTGCACGTCGCGTTCGCCGTGGGCCTCGGTGGCCTCGGTGCCGATGATCAGGCCGCGCTGGAACTGCTGGTCCGGGGTGTCGTCGATCGCCTCCCAGCGCGCCTCGACGCCGGCGGCGACCCCGATCGGGCCGTACGGCAGCTGGCCGACCGTGCCGGAAATGCTGCCGTCCACGGACTTGCTGGTGGATTCGCCGGAACGGATGGTGCGCACGGTGAAGGTATTGACGACATCGGGATCGTTGTCCGGCACGCCGAAGGGATTGAAGGCGCCGCTGCTGACGGCCGCCTGCGCCAGTTCGGAATTGACCATGCCGGCGACGCCCACCTGTTCCGAATCGCTGCGCGCGTACTGGGCGCCGAGTTCCCAGTCCCATCGGTCGAAACGGCCGCGCAGGCCCTGCAGCACGCGCAGGTTGGTGGTGTCCACGTCGAAGGTGCGTGGCCCGGATTCGAGGAAGCGATAAACCAGACCCACATCCTGCCCGTAGGGATTGTCGGGGTGCGAGGCCGGTACGGTCACGTTGAGGAAGCTCGGGCTCGGCGCGCCCACCACCTGGCTGGTATTGCGCTGTGCCTGCAGTTCGGTGAAGGCGGTGAGCCGCTCGTTGAAATCGTACTGGTACATCACCAGGCCGCCGCCGCGCTCCGCTTCGCCGAGTGCGGCCTGCCACTGGATGTAGTCGTACTTGCAAAAGCCGCTGAGCAACAGGTCGTCAGGGCAGGCCGGGTCGGCCACGTAACTGCCGTCCTGCAGCTGGTAGGTGCCGGGCGCGCCGATCGAGCTGAGCTGGTTGGTGCCGCCCTGCGAGGTATGGTCCAGCGTACTGGAAATGCTGCGGTCGGCATACATCAGCGGCGTGCGCTGGTAGTAGTCGAGCACCACCGTGGCGTGGCTCTTGGAGGTGCCGCCCGGGCTGCCGCCCCAGACCATGCTGGCGCGGGTTTCGTGCGCGTCCTCGCTGGCCGTGGTATCGCCGTAGGAGGCGGACAGTTCCGCCCCCTGGAAGTCGTCGCGCAGGATGATGTTGACCACGCCGGCGATGGCATCGGAGCCATACAACGCCGAGGCGCCGTCCTTGAGCACTTCGATGCGCTCGATCGCGGCCAGCGGAATCGTGTTGAGGTCGACGAAGGATGTGGTGATGCCCTTGGCGTAGGGGCTGATCGCCACGCGCCGGCCGTTGAGCAGCACCAGGGTGGCGTCGGCACCGAGGCCGCGCAGGGAAATGCCGGCGCCGCCGGGCGAGGTGTCGTCCTGGTCGTTGCCCTGGGCCCAGAACGTGCCGGCGCCGGCCTCGGGCAGCAGGCGCAGCAGTTCGGTCAGCGAGCCGTAGCCGGAATTGTCGATCTGCTGGCGGTCGATGGAGATCACCGGGGACTGGCCTTCAACATCGATCTGGCGGATGCGCGAGCCGGTGACGAGAGTGTCTTGCAGCGCGGTACTGTCACTGTCGGCGCTTTCGTTGCCGCCGCCGTCCTGGCCGTAGGCGATTCCGCACAATGATGCACACAGGATGGCGGCGCCGGCCCGGCCCACAAGCACTGCGTAGGGACGAGACGGTCGGTTTTTCGGTTCTGGCTGCATCGGGCTCCCCTAGTGACTGTGACGAACAAACCGTTTCGCGTTTCGCGTTTCGTAGCCCAAGCAGCAATATGCGTGCCGTTAGCGTGAAACAACACGGGGTTGCGGACACAGCAAAGCTTCGCGACTCCATTCGCGGCTCCAAAAGAGCACGAAACCAGCCCGGTCAACATGCGGCTCCTCCGCCAAGCGCCACCCCTGGCGCCTTTAACGTCGGTCACAGCTGCTGAGCGATGCACTCAATATGTTTCATCATCTGGCCAAGGCCGGCATTCCCATGGATGAGCTGCTGGAAGTGGTGGTGTTGTTGCGTGCCAATGTCGAACGCGCAGCCGGGGAAATGGTGCTGCTGGTCGAGCGCCATATTGTTGAGCGCTATGGCGATGAGATGCTGCCGGCGGAGGATATGTCGCAGCTTGGGGATTTGATCTGGCGGCTTCGGCCGCTGGTGGAAATGGCCGGGCACGCCGAAGCCGCACGCGCCATGGAAATCGCGGCCAGCAGTCATCTGGGTGACCGGCTCGGTACCATTCTGGAAAAGATGCAGCATCCACCTGAGACGACGACGGCGACCGATGCTAGACCGCAGCGCCGTGGCAGGCATTCAGACCGGTAATTTCAGTATCACGGCGGCGCCGCCCAGGGAGCTGCGATCCAGGCGTAGCTCGCCTTCGTAGGCGCTGACGATTTCCGCGGCGGCGCTGAGGCCCAGGCCCTGCCCCGATACACGCTCGTCGGCCCGCGCACCCCGGGCCAGCAGAGACTCCGGTGACTTGGGAAAGCCAGGACCGTCATCCTCGAAGCGCAGTTCGATTTCGCGGCCTTGCACCAGGGCCTGAACGAGCACCTGGTGCACGCACCATTTGGACGAGTTGTCCATGATGTTGCCGATCAGTTCGTAGAGGTCCACATCATCCGCGCGCAGGCGCAGCGTGTGTGGCGCCTGTACCTCAAATCTGATGCCCTTGTGGCGATAGACCTTGGCGAGTGCGTTGATGGTCTTGTCGATGATCGGGCGCAGGGGAATGGGTTCCGACAGCGTACGTCGACCGGTGGCGGCGGCGCGACTGAGCTGGTACTCGCTGATTTGCTGAATGCGGTCGATCTGCTCTCGCAGGCGCGACCGCAGCAGCGGATCCTCGGTTTCCTCGAGCAGGCCGTGCAGTACCGCCAGCGGAGTCTTGAGGCTGTGGGCGAGATCGCCCATGGCGTTGCGATAGCGCGTGAGGCGGCCGCGTTCGTTGCGCAGCATCAAGTTAAGGGCATCGGTCAAGGGCTGGATTTCGCGCGGATAGGCGCTGTCGATCGTTTCCTGCCGACCTTGCTCGATGTTGTTCAATTCGGTCACTAGACGCCGTGTCGGCGTGATGACCCAGTCCAGCACCAGCACCAGAACCACCAGCAGTCCGATCGCCGCCACGCCCATCCACAACCACAGAGTGGCCCTGAATTGTGAAAGCTGACGATCGTAGCCCAGCGAATTTTCATGCACGATCAGCGTGAATGTGCGCGCCTCCGCATCCAGTCCGATCCACTTGAGGCCGTAGGCGCCGATGAAGCTGCCGTCCTCATCGTCCCGCTGAAAGCGGAACGAGCTGATGTCGGGTGACAGACTCGGCGGTGGTTCATACAAGGCGCTCGGCGACTGCCAGCTGATGCTGCCGTCCGAGTCGAGTATCCATGCGTACATGCCGGATTGCGGCTGAGAAAGCCGCGCATCCGGCAGGTCGAAGTCTGCAATCGTCAGATTGTCACGGGCTCCCAGCTCGGCCTGGCCAAGCAGCGCGAACACCATGCCGCGCAATTTTTCCTGCTGCGCCTCAATCGCGGCGCCGCGAAACGCCTGTTCGAGACTCGCGCCACAGATCAGGATGAAGCCTGTGAGTACGATCGCCCCGGCGAGCAGCAGTCGCGTTCGCAGGGATTGCATGCGACAGCTGCTTAGGCTTCAGCATTCGCGCGCGGCAACACCCAACGATAGCCCTGTCCACGCAAGGTCTCGATCGGATGCAACTGATCTTCCGGATCGAGCTTGGTACGCAGGCGTCGAATGAAAACCTCGATCACGTTGCTGTCGCGTTCCTCGTCATCGCTGTAGAGGTGTTCGGACAGTACGGTCTTGGAGATGACGTCGCCCGCATGCAGCAACAGGTATTCGAGCACGCGATATTCATAGGCCGTCAGCTCGATCTTGTCGCCATCCGACGTCAATTGCTTGGCCTTGGTGTCCAGGGCGAAGGGCCCGGATTCGAGCACTGAATGTGCCCAACCGCCGCTACGCCGCAACAAGGCGCGCGAGCGTGCCATCAGCTCTTCCTTGTGGAAGGGCTTCACCAGGTAGTCGTCGGCGCCGGCTTCCAGGCCTTCGACCTTGGTCTGCCAGTTGTCGCGTGCCGTCAGGATCAGGATCGGGTAGTCGCGACCGACCTTGCGGGCTTCGCGAATGATCTCGATGCCCGGCGTGCGCGGCAGGCCGAGGTCAATGACGGCGAGGTCGAGCGGGTACTCCACGGCCAGATAGCAGCCCTGTTCGCCGTCTGCGGCGACCTCGACGGTAAATCCGTCTTCCTGGAAATAACGGGCTATCTGACGGCGCAGGTCCGGTTCGTCTTCAACGATTAGTACTCGCATGGTCTCTTGGTTCTGGTCATTATGAAAATCTGTCGGCGCAATTCAGCGCGCCGGTAGCTGGACAATCCGGACTTCTCCGTCCTTGAGCAGCTTCACCCGGTACTTGTCCTTGATCAGCCGCACCGAAAGCACGCGGCCTCCATATTGCTTCTGTGCATCCTGCGCCGCCTCGCGCGGTGCGCGCGGCGGCGCAGTCGGGCCCGGTTCGCGGGTCAGTGCAGCGGCGTCGAGTCCTGGTTTCGAAATGGATTCGACGCCGCTGAGCGAGGGCGCGATGTCGCCGATACGCGGTCCCTGTGCCACGGCCGCAGGCGCGAGAGCCGAAATCAGCAATGCGGCGACGATCGTGTAGCGCTCGATCATGAACGGTCCGAATATCGGTCCGTATCAGTAGCGGACCGGGCGCACGTTCACATCAACCGGAATGCGTGCGCCCGGGTCGTGCGGCCAGCGGGTCTGAAAGATACGGCCGTTGTAGCGGTAGCTCACGTCATAGCCGTCGAGCGCGGTTTCGTAGCGGTAGTCGCGCACGGTTCTACAGCGGGTCTGGTAGGTGTATTCGTCACCGTAGCCGGAGGCGCTTCGGTTGCCGTAACTGCTGCCGATGGCGGCACCGGTCACGGCACCCGCAACACGGGCAACATCGCGCCCGGTGCCCTTGCCGATCTGGTTGCCGGCCACGTAGCCAAGTATGCCGCCAATCAGGGTGCCGCCGGTCTCGCCAATACGAGCGCTGCTACGTGTTGGCACCCGTTCGTCGTAGCACTGCTCGTGTGACACCGGCACGCGGATCTCGCGATACACCGGACGCGACTCCACAACTTCCGCGAATTCGCTGTGGCCGTAGCGCTCCTGACCATAGACGGACTGCCCGTAGGCGGGATAGTCACCACGGTCGTGATTGTAGTGGCCGGCAAAAGCCAGCGGCGACACCAGCAAGGCTGCCGCGATCGCGGCACCGATCAGTGTGTTCATTGCTCCCTCATGCGCATTCGGACACTCGTATGCGAGCGTAGCGGAATCTAGGTCGGCCGCGCTGAATCACTACTGAACCCAGTGGCCCACGCACGGTTCAAGGTTTGGCAAACCGCGTCAGGCTGCGCGGTGTGAAATACCCCGGTCTCTGGTTCCAGTCATATTCGATCATGTCACGCTCTTCGTTGGTCATGTTCATGATGACGTAGCGCCGCGACTGCAGGTCGTAGTGGATCTGCAGACCGTTGATCACCACAGGCACGTTCGCGAAGGTGACGGCGTGAGCTTCCGAGGTTCGCCAGAACTGATCGCGTTCATCATAGATGTCCTCCATCAGTACCAGCCAGGAATCCTCGTCGAGATAGAAGCTGCGCGTCTTGTAGCGGTGGCGGACGCCGTTGCGGACCTGAGCCTCGATAACCCAGACGCGGTGCAGCTCGTAGCGGGCAATGTCCTGATTGAGATGGCCGGGCTGGATCAGGTCGTCGTAATCGATGCCGTTACTGTAGAGCGCGTAACTGTTGTAGGGAACCAGCATTTCGCGCTTTCCGATGAGCCTGATGGTGTAGCGGTCAAGCGGTCCGTTGAACATGTCGATCTGATCGTGCGTGACCAGCCCTTCGAACAGGGGATTGTCATAACCCACTTCACCGACTCGGCGCACGCGGCCGACTCCGTTGTTGTAGATCCACAGGCCGGTCTGGTTTCTTATGCGGTCGATCGGCACGTGCAGCAATGCGGCTTCGCCGGCCTTGGTCGCCGGCGCGACGGTTTTGGTCATCGCATACAGATTGCGGTTGTCCAGTTCCTCGAGCTTCGTGTCGGGGTTGTTGTAGACATAGGTGAGTTCCAGGTAGTCACGTTCGACCACATGGCCGCCATTGGGCTGCACAATGGCGTTGTTGAGGTAGCCGCGATAGCCGCGAGTGTTGTAACGCATGATGTGGTTCCACATCACCTCGGTGCCGTTCTCCGGAATCGGAAACGGGAAACCGCGCGCGGTGCAGCAGAAGCCGTAGCCGTTGTCGGTGAGTTCGACCTTGGTCGCGTTGCCGATTGTTGCCTGATACAGCCAGTCGGGATACGAGGCGCTGCGGTGACTCGGGTAGACCTTCATCTTGTACGTCTTGGGGAAGGTTCGGAACAGGGCCTTGTGGCCTTCCGAAAGCAAATCCGAGTACTGATCCAGATTGGACGCGGTGATGGTGTAGAGCGGCCTTTCGTCCGCGTAGGGGTTGTCGCCACGCGCCATGTGGGACTGTTTCAGGCCGCCGTCCCAGGCCGGAATCCTGCCTTGCGCGTTGCCGGCGCGTAGTGCGCCGACCGGCGTCAGGCTTTTGCCGAGGGCGGCGGCCCGTTCGGCATCGACCTTGGCTGAGGCTGTCCCGCAAACCAGCAGGGCACAGCAGGCGAGTCGGTGGAGATTCGTTGTCATGGGCGCTCCTCGTGGCGGCCGCCGCTGCCGCACGGCACTGTGCCGCTGTTTGCGTGTCGCCGACCTGAACCTCGGATATTGCTTTCGCTTTGGGCTCAAAGCGAGTGGGTCAGCCCGATCAGATCCTCGTTGCCGGCGTAGGCGCGGAACAGTGTGCGCGCCAGCACGGCCAGTATGCGCTGCACCTCATCCGGCGACTGGTGACGCATCGGCAGAACCACGGCCTCGACCAAGGCGATGATCGCGCGCGACATGTCCTCGACATCGGAGCCCAGGTCGAATTGACCCTGCTGCGCGCCGAGTCTCAGTGTCTGTTCGATGATGTCACGCGCCCTGGTCTCGAAGACGGTCTGCGCGTCGATGAAGCGCGCGGCCTCCGGGCGGGACGGAATCAGCCAGAAGCCGGCGATGCCGCGCTGCACACGCGGGTCGTCCAGGAACCGCCGCAGGCCCTCGAACAATTGGAGAATGCGCGGGACGGCGTCGCTCTGCGCGTCCATCGGATCGAAGATGTGCTGATTGAAGATCGCGTGCAGGCGTTGCAGACACTCCAGAAACAGCGGCTCCTTGCCACTGTAGTGCCAATACCGCGCGCCCTTGCTGAGCTTGGCGTGCTTGACGATGTCGCCGATCGAAACGCCTTCGTAGCCGAAGCGGCAGGGCTGGCGATTCGGTCTGGACTTGCGGCTTGCCGTCCCCTCCAAACAAGACAAGCGCCCGAAGGCGCTCGTCTTCAACTCAGGCTTGCGGCTCAGGCTTCGAGCTTGCGGAACTCGCGACGCAGCTCGAACTCTTCCGAGGTCACGCATTCCTCCAGCGCCACCAGGCGCTGTTCGAGGCGCCGGAAGCGCTCGCGCGCGTCGCCACGCGCCTTGGTCGCAAAGCCGTTGCCGATGGGGCTGTTCGACCGTGTCGATCGCTCGTTCGAGCGCGCCGCGTCACCATGTTCACCGCGCTCCATCACATACCAGAGCACTGCGTAGCCGACGAAGGCGATCGGCCCGAAGATGAAGATCGTTGCGAGTACGACCAGTACACGAATCAGGCGGACGTTCCAATCGAAATAGTCCGCGAACCCCGCGCAGACCCCGGCGACCATGCCGCTGGCGGGGATACGCCGCAGGCGGGACCAGAACTCTCTATCGATCATCTCGTTTTCTCCAGTCCGGGACTTCTGCATCCAGAATCGTTTCCAGAGCCTGGACGCGCCGTTCCATCTTTTCAGCCATTTGTTCGAACTCGACCTGACTCCCCAGCCGGCTGCTGCGGTCGGCAGAGTCCTCCTGCCGACGCTTCGACCGGTAGTGCAGGACGATCCAGACGATCAGCACCGGCGTCGCGAAAGCGCTGAGAACCGCGATCAAGCCTGTTAGATCTTCCACACCCCTCTCCAAAACACCCGTGACGGGCGATTAGTCTTTTGATTCGTTCGCGGTCTTGGTGCCCAGCTTGGCCTTGAGCGCAGCCAGTTCCGCATCGACCTTTTCGCTGGTTTCCAACTCGGCGAACTCCTGCTGCAAGGTCTTGGCGTTACCGACATCGTACGACTCGACCTGCGCTTCGATGGTGTCGATGCGGCTCTCGTACTGTTCGAACTTGAGCATGGCGTCGGTCATGCGCCGGTCACTGACCTGCTGCTTGACCTTGAGACGTGAGGCGGCAGACGTCTGGCGCATGATAATCGCTTTCTGGCGACTCTTCGCATCCGCCAGCTTCGCCTTGAGCTTGCCGGTGTCATCCTCGAGCTTGCTCAGCTCTTCGGCCACGTGGCCAAGCTCCTTCTCCAGGTCCGCGGCGCGTTCCTCGGCGCGTGTCCGGGCCAGCAGGGCAGCCCGGGCGAGATCCTCGCGGTCCTTGGAGATGGCCAGTTCGGCCTTCTTTTCCCAGTCTGCGGCTTCGGCGCGAAGCGTGTTGACGTTGCGCTGGATTTCCTTCTTGCGCGCGATGCTGCGAACCGACGTGGAGCGCACTTCCACCAGCGTGTCCTCCATCTCCTGAATGATCAGCCGGACCATCTTCTCCGGGTCTTCTGCCTTGTCGAGCATGGCGTGGACGTTGGAGTTCATGATGTCGGAGATTCTTGAAAAAATGCCCATGGTCTTACCTCGATTGAAATGCGAACGGTGCGGCGGTCAGTTGATTTGATCCGTACCCGGCTCGGCGGGCACGGCGGGCTCCAGTTCCGCCGGAGGCTCGGGAACGAAAAGCTGAATCCGATCGCTGAGTTCCGCCACGAAACGCTGGCGAAGCTCGGCGAGTGCGGCATTGCCCTGCGCGGCGATGTACTGTCCAATACCGGTGGCGGCACGGCCCGAAAGACTCGCGTCGGCGGCATGGGCCGCAAACGAGGACAGGGCCAGTACGGTGGCGGCGGTCATCAGGGAAGTGCGCTTGATCGACATCGTGTTTCTCCTTGGGTGTTGCGTTCTTGCCTTTGTGCCATCTTTATTGCCAAGGGCGTGCCAAACTCGATAATTAGTTTCAACTTGTTGTATTAGTTGACATTATTATAAAACCGCAGGCCTTGAAAGCAGCCGTGTGGCGTCGATGAATGGCGAGTTATTCCCAATGTGTGGTAGAAATCGCCGATCCTTGATAATTATGGCGAACTGCCTTGCTCAGAGACGATCCGGATCCGATTCTCGGTCAGGCCGATGCCTTTCTTGCGGTGCTGGAACGCGTGTCCCGCGTGGCGCCGTTGTCCAAGCCCGTGCTGATCATCGGTGAGCGGGGAACCGGCAAGGAACTGATCGCCAACCGTCTGCATTTCCTGTCGGAACGCTGGCAGCGACCGTTCATCAAGTTCAACTGCGCGGCGCTCAACGAGGAGTTGCTGGAATCCGAACTGTTCGGCCACGTAGCGGGTGCCTATACCGGCGCGACACGGCCACGTACCGGCCGGTTCGAAATGGCCAGCGGCGGGTCGATCTTCATCGACGAACTGTCCTCGATGTCGATGCGGCTTCAGGAAAAGTTGCTGCGTGTCATCGAGTACGGCGAATACGAACGGGTGGGTTCCAGCGAAACCCTGAAGACCGATGTGCGGCTGATCGGGGCGGCAAACGTCGATCTTCCGGCGCTCGCGCGCACCGGCCGCTTCCGCGAGGATTTGCTGGACCGGCTTTCATTCGACGTGGTCACGCTGCCGCCGCTGCGCCAGCGGCAGGATGACATCATGCTGCTGGCGCAACGTTTCGGCGAGAACATGGCGCGGGAGCTGGGCTTCGAGTACTTCGCCGGCTATGCGCCCAAGGCGCAGCAGCAACTGCTCGACTACGAGTGGCCGGGCAACGTACGTGAATTGCGCAACGTGGTGGAACGCACGGTCTATCGCAGCGACAGCCCGAAGCGGCCGATCGAGCGCATCGAGATTGATCCCTTTGCTTCGCCGTTTCGGCCGCCACCGCCGCCACCGCCGCCTGAGCAGACGCCGCTCAGGCCGGATGCCGTCACCGCCCGGGTTTCAGATGCAGGGCCGCGTACGGACAGCGCTGGCGCTGCGCCGACACCGAAATTTCCCTTGGACTTCAAGGCCGAGGTCGAAATCTTCGAGACCGGTCTGATCAAGGCCGCGATGGAGGAAGCGCGGTTCAACCAGCGCCGCGCCGCCGAACGGCTGGCCCTGAGCTATCACCAATTTCGGGGCTTGCTGCGCAAGTACAAGTTGCTCGAATCAGACTGAGCGCCGATACCTGCGCCGCAGCACCGCGGCGCCGCCGAACAGGAGCAGCAGGGCCGGCAGACTGCCGCCATCGCCGTCGTCGGAGGCTTCCTTGCCAATGTCGGCGGCGTCGATGCCGCTGAGGCGGGTGGTGCCGTTGCCGCTTGGATCGAGCCAGCTGCGAACGCTGCCCGCCGCAGCGGCTGATCCGTTCCAGTGCGCGTAGAAGCGGCCGTACCAGTCGGGTTGGTCGTTGTCGTTGGTGCCGAGGATGTTGCACTGCGCTTCGCCGCCGGTGAGCGTGCCGACCAGGCGGTGCTCCGGGTTGAACAGGGCAGATCCTGAGGAGCCGCCTTCGGTCACGCCGATGTCCCAATTGCCGATGCGGATGTAGTTGGCGCTGGTGTCTGTAGTGTCCGAGCCGTAATCGGTGATGGTGGTCGCGTCGTATTCAACACTGATCGCTTTTTCATCTCCCTGAGGATGGTGGATGCCGATCGCGCTCGTCGGCGCGGCGTTGCTGCGGTCCCAGCCCGCGTAGTAGACCTTGTAGGCGCTGGGCGGCTTCTGGTTGAGTTCCAGCAGCACGAAGTCGGAGTTGAGGCTGTTGGCCCGCAGTGTGGTGCCGAACTGGCTTTGCGAGATATTGCCGTCGCGTGGTCCGCCGCAGCTTGAGGCCTGGTAGTTCCAGTACAGGACGATGCTGGCCGGATCGCCGACGAAGGCGCCGTTGCTGCTGCGGAAGCAGTGGTCGGCGGTGAGAAAATAGGGGCGTCCGTCCTGGGCCGTATTGTTGAGCAGGGTGCCGCTGCAGAAGAAGGTTCCCGCGGGCTGGGCCACGGTGTAGCGTGCAACGGCCCTGATCTGGTCGCGCACCGTGTCGCCGGCCGAGCAGGCAACGTCTTCGTTGCAGCCGCCGGACTTGTAAGCGACCTCGGCCTCGTCGAAGCTGCGGAAGCCATAGTCGAGGCGCGCGATCGCCAGGCTCAGCGACCCGCGCCGTGCCGCCGGCACTTCGGCCGTCAGCAGCAGCTGCTCGCCCTCGATGATCGGGAGCTGCAGCTTTCCATTGCGAACGTCGGCTTGTGTATACGGGCCGTGCGTCTGGGTTGCGTCCAGCGAGCTGACGCTGAGTTGGGCGCCGTCCGGCAAGCTGAGGTCCGAAAACGCGATGCCGATCGATTGCGCTCCAGCGGCTTCCAGCGGCAGTCGCCATACCGCGGTTCCGTCCACCGTCTCCCATTCGCCATCGGCCAGTGTCGGCAAGGGGCCGCTCACGGGTAGAGCCCACAGGGTTGGTCGCGGCGTACCGGCGGGCACGGCCTGTTCGCGACGCAGGGCCGCGGCCACGTCGGGACTCGCAAGGCGAGTCATCTGCAGCCGGCTGGCCGGGGTCAAGCTCGCCGCCGTGGCCAGCGGGCAGGTTGCCAGCAGCAGCAGCGAAACCAGGGACAGATTACGCACGCGCTCTCTTTCGAAAATGTTGGTGCGACGATTCTAGCAGCCCGAGGTGAACCGCAGAGGGTCTTGTCTCAGGACCTCATTCCTGGGGATCAGCCTGTCGCGCCGGCACCGCGGCCTGCTGCTGGGCCAGACGACTTGCACGTTCGCCCGGCGAGCCGGTGCGGCGCGCCAGCAGAGCGTAAAACGCAGGGACCACAGCCAGCGTCAGCGCGGTGGAGAACAGCACGCCCCAGAACACCACCATGCCCAGATTCTCGCGCGCCTCGGCACCGGCATTGGTGGCCAGCATCAATGGCACCACGCCGGCGCAGGTGGCCACCGAGGTCATCAGGATCGGCCGCAGCCGGGTACCTGCGGCGTCGATCAGGGCGGCGCGGAATTCCAGGCCCTGGTCGCGGCGCTGGTTGGCGAATTCCACAATCAGAATGCCGTTCTTGGCGGCGAGCCCGATCAGCATGATGATGCCGATCTCGCTGTAGATGTTGAGTGTGTAGCCGGACGCGGCAAGAGCGGCGAGGGCGCCGAACACCGCCAGCGGCACCGCCATCATGATCACCAGCGGATGAATCCAGGATTCGAATTGCGCGGCCAGCACCAGGAACACCACCACCAGCGCCAGTGCAAACGACAGATACAAGGCGCTGCTGGAATCCCGTAGTTCGCGTGATTCGCCGGTGAACGACAGACGCGCCGAAGACGGCAGATCCTCGCCGACGATTCGCTCGATGTAGTCGAGCGCCTCGCTGAGCGTGTAGCCGGGCTCCAGTCCGCCTTCGATGGTGATGGCGCGCAGCCGGTCGACGCGATTGTATTCCGGCGCGCTGGCGACCTCGCGGGTGGTGATCAGGTTGGACAGGGGAATCAGCGAACCGCTGCGCGTGGAGCGCACATAGATGTTCTGCAGGTCCGATGGGCTGGAGCGGTCGCGGATGCCGGCTTGCAGCAACACGTCGTATTCCTCGCCCTGCTCGATGAAGGTGGTGACGCGGCGACTGCCGAACATGGTTTCCAGGGTACGGCCGATGGCTTCGACCGGAACGCCGAGGTCGGCGGCGCGCTTGAGATCGATGTCGATCTGAATCTGCGGCTTGGTCGCCTTGTAGTCGGAATCCAGATCGGTGATCCGCGGATTTTCCTGCCGGATGCGTTCCATCAGCTTGTCGCGCCACTGCGCAAGTTCTTCGTAGGTGCCGCCGCCAAGCACGAAATTCACCGGCTGGCCGATACGCTGTCCGAAGCTGCCGCGCTGCACGGCGTTGGCGCGCACGCCCGGCAGGGCGCGCAGGGCCTGGTTGATCTCGCCGGCGATCTCGCCGGTGGAGCGCTCCCGATCTTCCCAGTCGGTCGTGGACGCGAGCACCATGCCGGTGTTGACGACTGACGACGAGCCGAAGCCCGGCACGCGCACGATCATGCGGTCGACTTCACCTTTGCCGAGCTTGGGCAACAGCATGGATTCGATCTCTGCCATGTAGCGCGAGGTGTAGTCATAGGTCGCGCCTTCGGGCGCCGTGGCGCGAACGAAGAATTGGCCGCGGTCTTCCTGCGGCGTGACTTCCGCGGGGATCAGCCGAAACAGTACGACGATGCCGCCGAGCAGCACGGCCATCACGCCGACGCCGAGCCAGGCCCGGTCGAGCAGCCAACCCAGGTGGCGGTGGTAGTGCAGTCCGATGCGGTCGAGCAGGCGCAGGAAGGCGCTGGTGAAACGGTCGGGGTGTTGATGCGGCCGCAACAGGGCGGCAGCCATGACTGGTGCCAGCGTCAACGCGACGATGCTGGAGCATGCCACCGCGCCGGCCAGTGCCAGCGAGAATTCGCGGAACAGGCGACCGACATTGCCTTGCAGGAACGCCAGCGGGGTGAATACCGCGATCAGCACCAGCGTGGTTGCGACGACCGCGAAGCCGACTTCGCGTGTGCCGCGATAGGCGGCGAGCAAGGGCGGCTCGCCCAGTTCGATGCGGCGGTGGATGTTCTCGACGACCACGATCGCGTCATCCACCACCAGGCCAATCGCCAGCACCAGCGCCAGCATCGTCAGGATGTTGAGCGAGAAGCCCAGCGCCGTCAGCAGGATGAACGAGGCGATCAGCGAGATCGGAACGGTAACGGCCGGGATCAGCGTGGCGCGCAGGTTGCCGAGGAACAGGAAGATTACGGCGATCACGATCAGGCCGGCTTCCACCAGGGTGTGGATCACGGCATTGAGCGAGGCCTCGATGAACAGCGAATAGTCGGTGTTCAGGGCCAGGCGCATGCCGTCCGGAAGATCGGCCGCCACGGTTGCCATTTCTGCCTTGACCGCGCGTGCGACGCTCAGGGTGTTGGCCTTGGATTGCTTGATGACGCCCAGGCCGATCGCCGGAACGCCGTTGGCGCGGAATTCGCTGCGCTGATCCTCGGCGCCGATCTCGACATCGGCGACATCGCCCAGGCGAATCGGGTAACCGTCATCGCCACGACGGATCACCAGGGCTGCGAATTCCCGCGGTGTCGTGAACGGCCGTGCGGTGCGCAGGCTGAACTCACGGTCGCTGGATTCCAGGCGTCCGGCCGGCAGCTCCAGATTCTGTGCGCGCAGCGCGTCCTCGATATCGTTGGCGGTGAGGTTGCGCGCGGCCATGGCCTTGCGGTCCAGCCAGACGCGCATCGAGCGACGGCGTTCGCCGCCAATCCGGATTTGCGAAACGCCGTCGATCGATCCGAGCCGGTCGATCAGGTAGCGATCGGCGTAGTCGGACATTTCCAGCGGCGACAGCCGGTCGCTGGACAGCACCATCCAGATGATCGGGCTGGCATCGGCATCGGCTTTCTCGACCTCGGGTGGATCGGCTTCGTCCGGCAGGTTGTCGAGTACGCGCGAGACGCGGTCGCGCACGTCGTTGGCGGCGGCATCGATGTCGCGCGACAGATTGAATTCGATCTTGATGCTGGAGCGCCCGTCACGGCTCGAGGATTCGATCGTGCGGATGCCCTCGACGCCGGCAATGCGGTCCTCGATCAGCTGGGTGATGCGGGTTTCGACGATGGCCGCGGCGGCGCCGGGGTAGTTGGTATCCACCGAGACGATCGGCGGGTCGATGTCCGGATATTCCCGGATCGTGATGCTGTTGATCGCGAACAGGCCGAAGACCACCAGCAGGGCATTGATGACGGTCGCGAAGACCGGGCGCTTGACCGAGATGTCCGAAAGCAGCATCGCCGGCCCTCAGTCGGTGCGCGCCGAGCGGTCCGCGCCGGACCTCTCGATTTCGCGGACTTCGCGTCCGGGGCGCAGATTGGTCTGGCCCTCGACCACCACACGATCGCCGACCTCGAGGCCGGACAACACTTCCACGAAGCCGCGCGTCCGCGTACCGATCTCGATGCGCAGGCGCTCGACCCTGTTGTCGTCGTCGATCCGCCACACGTACTGGTCGGCGTTCTCGGGAACCAGCGCGGCCTCGGCAACGAAGCGGGTGGTGCGTGGCGCCGCCTGGGTGGTGACGGTGAGCAGCATGCCGGGCTTGAGTTTGCCGTCCGGGTTGGCGATCAGCGCTTGCACGGTCACCGCGCGCGTGACTTCGTCGACGCGCGTGCCGATGGTCTCGATTTCACCGGCAAAGCTTACTCCGCGATAGGCGGCACTTTCGACCGTGACCGCGTTGCCGCGCTCCAACACCGACAGCAGGGTCTCGGGTACCTGGAATTCTGCGCGCAGGGTTTGCGTGGCATCCAGGCTCACGATCGCCGTACCCGGTTGCACCAGTGTGCCGGGACTGACCTGTCGGAACCCCAGCACGCCCGAAAACGGCGCGCGGATGGTGCGTTGCGCCAGCAGCACGCGCGCCAACTCCAGTTCAGCGCGTGAAGATTTGACGACTTCTGTCTGGGTGTCGAAATCGTCCTTGGAGACGAGCCCGCGACCGCTGAGCTCCCGCAGCCGCTTGAGGCGCGTCTCGGCCTGGTCGGTGCTGGACTGGGCCGATTGCAGCGCGGCCCGTTCCTCATCGTCCTCAAGCTGCACCAGCGGATCCTCCGCTTTGACGGGCGAGCCCTGATCAAAAAAGATCCGCCGCACCCTCCCTGAAACGCGCGAGGTCACCAGCACCGATTCCAGCGAGCGCGCGGTGCCGATGGCTTCGATCGGTTGGGCGAACTCGCGCTCCTCGACGGTTGTCGCCACCACGGGGGCGGTGGCCCGTGGCGCCTGGACGCGATCGATAGCGCCGTCTGAGGTCTGCTCGCAGGCACACAGCAAGACGGCAAGAAATGCCAGGACGAGACGCGTGGACATTATCCGGTCCAGATCCTTCGGGGAGGTGAGATAGATGGTGAGGCAAGGCGGTCGCTGAACGGCCATTTTAGCGAGCCACGGGGAGTCGTCGAGCCGATGCGTTCGATTGTACCGGTTCGGCTCGGACTACTCCTTCCGGCTGAAGCCGCCGACGTGCGAGATCGGGAAACTGAGGCAAGCGAGCTCTCGCTGGAAGTGAAACGATGACTGTCGAGATTACTTCTTGCCGTAGGTGGCGTCGTGATCCGGCGGGATTGACAGAAAACGGATGAAATCGCCGTCGCGATATGCGACCGCCCGCCGCGCCTGGGTAATGCGTAGGCTGTAGAGCGCGGTGATGCCTACGGGCGGCGCAACGCTGGTAATCTTCTCCCAACGCAGCCCCTTGTCTCGATAAATTTGGTTCCATGTGAGCTGGCGCAACTTACCCAGCATGTCCAGTGCCGCGTGGCGCTCCGCTTTCTGCAATCCGAAAAGGTCGCGTTGGAACACGGGATTGTTCAAATCCAAGCGAACCGTGGCGTCGCGGTCAGCGGCTGTCATCGCGCAGGTGCTTGAGCAGCGTTTCGCCGCCGGCGTCACTGGCTGGATGAGACTGCGCCCAAGCCAGCGCCTCACGCAGGCTCTCAGCGGCTTGCGGGTAGTGCAGCCAGCGCTCGTTGTCAGGAACGACCGTCGCAGTGCGTACCAACCAGACACCGGGGCTCTGTTCTTCGAGTAGCACTTGCCGCCCGGCGTACTGTTTGCCTAGGGAAATCGTGCCGTTGGCTCCGACAATTTTTACAGTGGGCTGGGTTGTGAGAGCTGGCATCGTCGCCTCCATAAGTGGAATGCACTATAGCACTAACGCACTACAGCACGAATATCACAATTCCGGCAGGTTGTCACTAGGGGATGGTGAAAATCC